>JBMCIV010000133.1:0-4938 GCA_048616735.1 Wenzhouxiangella sp.
GCGCAACCATACCGGCGACGGGATGAACCGGGTCAGCCCAGTGCGGGCGGCCGAGGTCAATACCCGGCTGGGAATCGGTTATCTGGAGCGCGATCAGGTCCAGCTGGCGATTGAAAAGCTGGAAACGGCGCTGGACAATGACCCGTCGCATACCCCGGCCCACCTGACGCTTGGCATGATTTACGAACAGATCGGTGAGCCGCAAAAAGCCGGTGAATATTATCGTCAGGCCGCACGCCTGGCGCCGGAGGATGGTGCGACCCAGAATGCCTATGCCGTTCACTTGTGCCGTCGGGGGCGTTTCGATGAGGCCGAGCGGCACTTCCGGGCGGCGATGGAAGACCCGTTCTACACAACGCCAGAGCTGGCCTACGGCAATGCCGGAGCCTGCGCGCGGCGCGCGAACGATCCCGACCAGGCTGAAGCGTTTTTGCGCCAGGCGATCGAAATCGATCCGGATTATTCCGATGCGCTGTTTCAGCTTGCCGACCTTTACTTGCAGCGCGGCGAAGCTTTTCGCGCCAGAGCGTTTCTGCAGCGCCTGGAAAGCGTGACCGAGCCCGATGCGGCAATGCTGATTCTTGGCTACCGGATTGAGCTGGGGCTGGATAACCCGAGCCAGGCCGAGCAGTACGGCGCGCGCCTGGAGCGGCAATTTCCCGAGTCGTCTCAGGCCCGGGAGTTGCGCAGTCTGAGACAGGAAAATGACTGAAAACGAAAACCCAACCAGCAACGATATTCCCCAGCCGGACCAACTGCGGCTGCCGGTCGGGCGCGTGGATGAGGAAATCGGCATCCAGGTTCGCCAGCAGCGCCTCAATCGCCGGATTCGCCTGGAGACGGCGGCGCGCGACCTGAAGCTTTCCGTGGCCACCCTGGAGCGCATCGAGCGCGGCGAACTCGATCAACTGGCGCCGATCTACCGGCGCGGCTATCTGCGCAACTACGCCTGCTACCTGGGGCTGGATCCGGAGCCGCTGCTGGGCTTGATCGAAGACATCGAACCGTCACCGCTGCGTCCGGTGCTGCCGGGTCGAAAGCGGGCACCAAGATTCGACCGTTTTCTGAAGTTTTCTACATATCTTGTGGTAACAACACTTATTGTTCCTCCGCTTGTGTTGATCTACATTCAGGGCGGCTCGCGTTTTATCGAGCGCGAACCGGTGATCTCTGAGCAGCCCCCGTCCAGCGAAGCCGGGCCATCTGAGCGGCGCATCGCCGATCGCGTTGC
The DNA here is from genome assembly GCA_048616735.1 of Wenzhouxiangella sp. Classification (GTDB taxonomy): domain Bacteria; phylum Pseudomonadota; class Gammaproteobacteria; order Xanthomonadales; family Wenzhouxiangellaceae; genus Wenzhouxiangella. The sequence continues at coordinate 1,232 of JBMCIV010000133.1, forward strand.
CCGTGCGCTGGCGCTGGAAGAGGGTTCTGAGCCGGCACCGGCAGACGCCAGTGAACCCGCCGCGGCGGTGTCGGCCTCGGCCCTGCCGCTGAGCTCGATTCGCCCGCTGCACGATCCAACCGCTCCGCTTTCTGCGACCGATCCGGAAACTCCCTCAGCGCAGCCGACCCCGGAGGCTTCGGGCTCGGTTCTGCTCATCGAGGTACTGCAAGACAGCTGGCTGGAGGTCTACGCCGGCGACGGCCAGAGGCTGGAATATGATCTGCTGCGCGGCGGCGAGCGCCGCCGGTTCGAAGCCGATCCACCGTTTCGACTGCTGCTGGGCCGCGCCAACGCGATTGCCCTGGAACTGGATGGCCAAGCGGTCGAGTTCGAGGGTCAGGATAGAGCCGACGTCGCCAGCTTTGATCTGCTCGCCGACGGCAAGATTCGCCGCTGAGCCGCAGCAAGCGCCTCTGTCTCCGGCCTCACTGCGTTTTCCGGCGGCAAGCGCCCGGCCGCTCCGACTTTAATTCTTGCTCAAAAAAACCATGAACAACATTCAGTCCATTCGCGGAATGCATGACATTCTGCCGGCCGCTACGCCAACCTGGCGCTGGCTGGAGGCGCAGTTGGCCGACCTGTTCGACGCCTACGATTTTCGCGAGATCCGCATTCCCCTGGTCGAGAAGGCCGAACTGTTCACGCGCGCCATCGGGCAGGGCACCGACGTGGTCGAAAAGGAGATGTACGCCTTCGCCGACCGCAACGGCGAGCTGCTCAGCCTGCGCCCAGAGGGCACGGCCGGCGTGGTTCGCGCGGCCATTCAGCACGGCCTGCTCGCCGCGCCGGGTTTGAAGGTCTGGTATCGCGGCCCGATGTTTCGCCATGAGCGCCCCCAGCGCGGCCGGCAGCGCCAGTTCCACCAGTTCGGCGCCGAGGTTTTCGGCCTGCCGGGTCCGGATGTCGACGCCGAACTGATCGCCCTGGGGGAACGAATCTGGAAACGTCTCGGCCTGGCCGAGGGGATCCGGCTGGAAATCAATTCCCTGGGCGATCGTGAGGATCGCGAGCGTTACCGTTCAAAACTCATCGACTACCTCAGTGAGCACGCGGCAGACCTCGATGCCGACAGCCAGCGCCGACTCGACACCAACCCGCTGCGGATTTTCGACAGCAAGCACCCCCAGACCCGCGCGATCATGGCCGATGCGCCGAAATTGGCCGATACCCTGGGCGAAAGCGCGCGAGCACACTTTGCCCAGCTCTGCGCGATGCTCGATGACCTGAACATCGCCTACCGGGTTAACCCCGGCCTGGTCCGCGGTCTGGACTACTACTGCCGCACGGTCTTTGAGTGGATCACCGATGATCTGGGCGCACAGGGCACCGTATGTGCCGGCGGGCGCTACGACGATCTGGTCGCAGTACAGGGCGGCAAGCCCACCCCCGGCATCGGTTTTGCCCTGGGCGTCGAGCGGCTGGTGGAACTGCTGGCGCATCGCGGCGGGGAACGCAGCCAGGCGCCGCAGGTCTATCTGGTGTGCCAGGCGGCGCCGGCAGAGGGTCTGCGCCTGGCCGAAGCGCTGCGCGATCGGCTGCCGGGCCTGCGCCTGGGGTTGCATCTGGGCGGCGGCAGCTTCAAGGCCCAGTTCAAGCGCGCCGACCGCAGCGGTGCCCGCTACGCGCTGGTGCTGGGTGAAAGCGAAGTCGAGGCCGGGGTGTGCCAGCTCAAGGACCTGCGCGGCGACGAGCCCCAGCAGACCCTGGACCGCGGCGCCTTGCCTGATCGAATCAGGCAACTGTTTCCCGGCCTGGGTGCGGACTGAATTATCATGGCGGGCTCGAGCGTACGAACCCGATTGATTACACGAGCGGAAGAATAAACGATGGCGGTTGAACTTTACGACGAACACGAGCAGGGCGAACGCGTCCGCAAATGGATCAAGGAATACGGCGCGGCCATCGTCATGGGGCTGGTACTGGCTTTGGGCGGGATTTTCGGCTTCCGCTACTGGCAGGAACAGCAAAGCCTCCAGCGCGCGCTGGCGGCCGATTATTTCAACCTGATCCAGAATGAAATCGAGGCCGGCCGCAAGGACGTGGCCCTGGAGCACTTCGAGAGTCTGCAGGAAGAAGCCGGATCCAGCGCCTATGCCGGCCTGGCCGCGCTGGCGCTGGCCGCCGCGCAGGTCGAGGACGGTCGGCTGGAGCCCGCCGCGCGCCTGTACCGGGACGTGCTCGAGCGTCGGTCGCTGGAAATGCTTTGGCCGCTCACGCGACTTCGGCTGGCCCGGGTGCTTGAGGCCCAGGGTGAGGCCGAGGCCGCTCTGGCCTTGTTGAGCGACGCCCCGACGCCCGGTTTCGAGGCCCCGTGGAGTGAGCTGCGAGGGGATCTGCTGGTGTCACTGGGACGGACCGAAGAAGCGCGGCTGGCCTATCGGGAGGCGCTGGCCGAATTCGGCGGCCAGGGCGGCGGTCAGCGTCTGCTGCAGATGAAGCTGGACGCAACCGGACCCGGCAACGACAGGGAGGCTTCGTGACTTTTGCCGCTCGATTGATGCTGCTGGCTGGACTCACCTTAGGCCTGGCCGGCTGTCAGACCATCGGCGGCTGGTTCGACGGCAGCGACGCCGAGGAAGGGCCGGCCGAACTGGTTGATTTCACGGCCACCGCCGAGCCGCGGCAAATCTGGTCGGCCAACGTGGGCCGCGGCCTGGGTCGCAGCCGACCCGGTTTGCGCCCGGTCTACGACGGCCAGGAAATCTGGGTCGCCGACCACCGCGGTCAGGTCAGCGTGGTCGATGCCGATTCCGGTCGATCCGTGGCCCAATACGACACCGACCTGGCGCTTTCGGCCGGACCCCGGCTGGAAGACCAGCGGGCGTACTGGGGCACGTTCGACGGTGAACTGGTGGCCATGAACCGCGAAGACGGCTCGATCGCGTGGCGCGCCCAGCTCTCCTCCGAGGTCCTGGCCACGCCCACCATCCAAGACGGCGTGATCGTGGTTCGGTGCATAGACGGCAGGGTTTTCGGCATTGACCGTCAGACCGGGGCCCGGATCTGGGTCCACGATCGAAGCGTCCCGCTGTTGACCCTGCGCGGCAACAGCGACCCCCTGGGCCGCGCCGGCCAGGTCTTCATCGGCTACGAAGACGGGGCCGTGAACGCCTTGCGGGCGAACGACGGCAGCTTATTGTGGGAGCAGCGCGTCAGCGTGCCGGAGGGTCGCACGGAGCTTGAGCAACTGTCCGATATCGACGGACCCATGGCGATTGTCGGATCGGAGCTGTACGTGGTGACCTACAAGGGTCAGCTGGCCGGGCTTGCGCTGGACTCGGGTCGGGTGTTGTGGAGCAAGGATCTGGCGTCGCATCAGGGCGTGAGCCTGCAGCGCACCCAGCTGGCCGTGGCCGATCGCGACGACGCGGTCTGGCTGGTTGACCGGCGCAACGGCGCGACCCTGTGGCGAGACGATCGCCTGGCTCGTCGCCAGATTACCCGGCCGGTTTTTTTCGGCAACTTGCTGGTGACGGCGGACGAGCAAGGCTACCTGCACTGGTACGACGCCGATCGCGGCGAATTCGCCGCCCGCAGCCGCTTCGGCCGCGACGCCCCGGCCGGGGCGCCGCTGGTGGTGGGCAATACGCTCTATGTGCTGGACGTCGACGGCGGCTTGACCGCCTGGCGCGTCGACGGCTGAGCGCTCGACGGTGAACCCGAAG
>JBMCIV010000134.1:0-4937 GCA_048616735.1 Wenzhouxiangella sp.
CTAGATCCGGTAGGCATAAGTCAGCGTCGCCGTCAGCACCAGCCACAGCAGCACCAGCAGCGGCAGCCCGACGCGGACGAAATCGTTGAACTTGTAGCCGCCGGCGTTCATGACCAAAAGGTTGGTCTGGTAGGCCATGGGCGTGGCGAAGCTCAGGTTGGCGCCGAACAGCACCGCCAGGACGAACGGCTCGGCGGGCAGCATCAGCTGCTGGGCCAGCGAGATGGCGATCGGGGTGCCGATGACCGCCGCGGCGTTGTTGGAGACGACGTTGGTCAAGGCCGCCATGGCCAGCATCAGTCCGCCCAGAATCACGAAGCCCGGCACGCCGAAACTCGCGGCCAGGAAAAGCTGGGCCAGCCAGTCGGCGCCGCCGGTGCGCATCAGCGCCATCCCCAGGGCCAGCGAGGCGACGATGATCATCACCACCTGGATCGACAGCGCGCTCATTGCTTCTTTCCAGGTCAGGCAGCGCGTGACCAGCAGCGCCAGGACCCCGAACACCGCGCTGATGGCGATGGGCAGAATGCCGGTTGCGGCAACCAGGATCACGCCGGCCATGATGGTCAGCGAGATCGGCGCCTTGCTGGTTTTGGGCAGATTGACGCTGCCGTCCAGAACGAGAAAATCACTGCCCTCCTTGAGTACGTCGAGCTTGCCGGGCGTGGACTGGACCAGCAGCACGTCGCCCGGGCGCAACACGGTGTTGTCGAGCCCGGTCGCGCGACTGTTTGCCGCGCCGCTGGAGACCCGGTGCAGGGCCAGCAAACGCAGGCCGAAGCGCGACAGCAGTCGGGCCTGGCCGATGCGCACCCCGAGCAGGCGCGAGGTCGGGGTGATGGCGACTTCGGCGATCTGCTGATTGAGCGCCTCGAGCGGGTGGCTGTCGTCGACCTCGACGTCGCCGGAGTAGAGCTTGCCGCCGAGCAGGTGGGCGAACTCGCGCAGGTTGTCGCGGGTGTTGGTGGTGGTGAGGCGATCGCCCGCCTTGAGTTTGACGTCGGGCAGCGGGGTGACGAACACGCCGGGACCGCGCTGGATTTTCTCGACCTTGAGTTTGCCGTCGCAGGCCTCGATGGCATCCGACAGGGCCTTGCCGGTGGCCGCGGAATCCTTGTCGAGCCGGATCTGGGCGGTAAACAGTCGCTGCACCGACGACTGCATCGGCACCTGGCGTTCGGGAATCAGGCGCGGGGCGATCAGCCAGAGGTAGAGCAGGGCGACCACGCTGGCGATCAGGGCCGGGACGATGAAGTCGAACATCTGGAACTGGGCCACGCCCATGTCGAAGGCCACCCCCACCACCAGAAGATTGGTCGAGGTGCCGATGGTGGTCGACATGCCGCCGACGATGCTGATCAGCCCCACCGGCAGCAGCATGCTCGAAGGCGAAGCGCCGGTTCTTAAGGCCACGCCGATCAGGATGGGCAGCAGCATCACCACGATCGGGGTGTTGTTGATGAACGCACTCAAGGCGGCGCAGATGACCAGGGTCAGCAGCATGGACAGGCTCGGCGATCGCCGCCAGGAGGCGGCCAGCAAGCGACCCACCGGCTCCAGCGCGCCGGAACGGATCAGTCCATGGCCCAGAATCATCAGGGCCGAGACCGCGATCAGGGCCTGGTGGCCGAAGCCCTGGAAGAAATCGACCGAGTTCAGCTCGCGGCCGTCGGGACCGGTGTAGGGAAAAAGCTCGAAGCCCACGGCGAGCAGCGCCAGCACCACCAGCGAGCTGGTTTCCAGCGGAATGCGGTCGCGCGAAAACAAGACCAGCGCCAGCAGTACCAGCAACAGCACGGCCAGGGCATGGGCATTGGGCAAGGTCAGGCTCATGGGCCGCCATTCTACGGCCAACCGTGGGCTACGGTATTTCGTCGCGCAGAGCTGCGCTCAGTTCGTCGGCTTCGGTGATGGGCGCGAGGCACCGGTGCGCGCGGCACACGATGGCCGTCGGGGACTGGGCCGCGGCCAGTGCGGCCAGCCGCGCCGGTGGCGCCTCGTCGTCGCTCAGGGTGGGGATTTGGTAGCAGACCACGCCGGGGTGGCGGGCCGCGGCGCGCTTGAGCGCCGAGAGCTGCGCGTCCGGCCCGCCGAGCAGAACCTGGACCGGCGGCTCGGCGGCCTCCAGCGCCGCGCCGATCAGCGTAGCGTAAGCCAGCGGGCTGCGCTGGGCGTCGCCACCGGCGGCCTGGAGGCTGAAATCAGCGCTGGCCAGCAGGCCCGAGTCACCGCTCAGGTGCCCCAGGCGAAGCAGCCCGCGCACGGCCAGGCCGGCGCCGGACGGGGTGGCGTCGTCGGCGTGGGCCAGCGGTCGCGTCAGCAGTGGCTCGTGGTCGGCCGGGGTGAAATACAGGGCCCCGCTGGCGGCGTCGGTGAACTGATCCTGGATGCGGCGGGCGATGCGCCGGGCCAGGTTGAACCAGCGCGGCTCGAACCGCCAGCGCAGGAGTTCAAGAGCGGCCAGAAGAACCCCCGCGTGGTCGTCCAGGTTGGCGTTTTGGGCACTGCGGCCCTGGCGCCAGACCGAGCGCGGCGGCTCGTGGCCGAACAGGGCCACGGCCACGCCGTCCAGGGCGGCCGCGGCGTGGGCGCGCCAGTCCTCGCGCCCGAGCAGGCGCCCGGCTTCGGCCAGGGCGGCGATGGCCAGGCCGTTCCAGCTGCCGATCAGCTTGTCGTCGACGGCAGGCGCCGAGCGCTGGTCGCGCGCCGGCCGCAGCGCTGCGATCGCTTCGTCGAGCAGCCGCGCCGCGGCGGCCCGGTCGCGCCCTTTGCCGGTCAGTTCGTCCAAGTCCTTGCTGATGACCAGGTGCCAGGCGCGGTTGTCGAAGTTGGGCGGACCGTCCAGCCCGAAGCGGGCACAGAACAGCTCGGCCAGCGCGTCCGGCAGGCGCTTGCGGACCTGCTCGGGCGTCCAGACGTAGAACGCGCCCTCGCCGTCGTCGCTGTCGGCGTCGCAGCTGGCGGCAAAGGCCTGGTTGGCCAGGCGCATCTCGCCGCACAACCACTCCACCGTCTGCTCGGCGACCGCGCGGTATCCGGCGTGTTTCCAGCGCGCCGCGGCGCGCGCGAACAGCCCCAGCAGCAGGGCGTTGTCGGACAGCATTTTCTCGAAGTGCGGAATTTCCCAGGCTGCGTCGGTGGCGTAGCGGAAAAAGCCGCCGCCGAGATGATCCCTGAGACCGTAACGGGCGATGGCGTCGAGGGTGTCGGCCAGCATGCGCTCGGCCTGCTCATCCCGGTCGAGTACCGCCTCCAGCGCCATCAGTACCGGCGCCTGGGGAAATTTCGGCGCCTCGCCGAAGCCGCCGTGCTCGGCGTCGAAACGGGCCGCCAGCTGGCCGAGCAGGGCGGCGGCTGCATCCGCGGGTCCGGCTGGGCCCGGGTGCGGGCGGGCGATGGCCTGCAGCGCCTCCTGAACCTGCAGATGCTGGGCCCGCAGCTCGCTGCGGCGCGTGGTCCAGACGTCATGGATGCGCTCGAGCAGGTCGGGAAAGCCGATCAGGCCGTGGCGCGGCTCGGGCGGAAAGTAGGTGCCGACGAAAATTGGCGCCTGGCTGTCGGGGTCGAGAAAGGCGGTCAGCGGCCAGCCGCCGCCGCGCCCGCTGAGCAGCTGGTGGGCGAGCTGGTAGATGCGGTCGAGGTCGGGCCGCTCCTCACGATCGACCTTGATGTTGACGAAGCGCTCGTTCATGAGTTGGGCCGTGTGTTCGTTGGCAAAACTTTCCTCGGCCATGACGTGGCACCAGTGGCATGCGCTGTAGCCGATCGACAGCAGGATGGGGCGCTGGCTACGGCGCGCCAGCTCAAGGCTCTCGCGGCGCCATTCCAGCCAGTGCACCGGGTTGTCGGCGTGCTGAAGCAGGTAGGGGCTTAAGGCATGATCGAGCTGGTTGCACAGGTCCATGAGGTCGCCTGGAAGATGTCCTGACCGAGGGGGAAGGATAACTTGATCGGTTACACTTGCGCGCCGGACCAAAGCGAACGCCCGTTGCCTTCCTCGATGCTGACAACCGATTCGATCGTGCTGAAAAAAGGGGAGGACCGGCGCCTGCGGGCCGGCCACCTCTGGGTATTCAGCAACGAGGTCGACGTGCGCACCACGCCGCTGACCGACCTGGTTGCCGGGCAGACCGCCAACGTCGTCGATGCGGCCGGCCGCGCGGTGGGAACGGCTCTGGTCAATCCGCATTCGCTGATCTGCGCGCGCCTGATCAGCCGGCGTCCGGACGTGGAGCCGTCGGTGGCATGGCTGCTTAAGCGGCTGCGCTCGGCGCTGGCCAGTCGCGAGCACTTTTTCAGCCAGCCGTTTTACCGCATGGTGTTTGGCGAAAGCGACGGATTGCCGGGGCTGATCATCGACCGCTTCGGCGGTTTTCTGGTCGCCCAGGCCAATACCGCCGGCATGGATCGGCTGCGCCCGGACATCGAGCAGGCGCTCGAGCAGCTGCTGCAGCCTGAGGGCGTGCTGTGGCGCAACGACGCTGCGGTGCGTGAACTCGAAGGCCTGGGTCGCAGCATCGAGCCCGGTTGCGGCCAGTTGCCGGAAAAGCTGGCCGTTATCGAGGGTGATCTGCGCTTCGAGATCGACCTGATGGCCTCACAGAAGACCGGCTGGTATTTTGATCAACAGGCCAATCGGCAGAGGGTCTGGCCGCTGCTGGGTGCCTGCGAGCGGGTCGCCGACCTGTACGCTTACCACGGCGCCTGGGGCCTGGGTGCGGCCGCTCTGGGGGCGGCCCGGGTCGAGTGCGTGGATTCGTCGCTGCCGGCGGTCAACGCCATACGCGGCAATGCCCTGGCCAATCGGCTCGATGACCGGGTCACGGCCACCCACCAGGACGTCGAGCGCTGGCTGGACGCGCAGCTGGCCTCCAGGGCGCGCTTCGACGCCGTGATCGTCGATCCGCCGGCATTGGCGCCGCGCGCGCGCGACGTCA
>JBMCIV010000135.1:0-4910 GCA_048616735.1 Wenzhouxiangella sp.
ACTCCGGCGGCAGGCTGTCCATGGTGGCCTCGGGCACATACGGCGGGTTGGCCAAGATGAGGTCGTAGCGCTGTCCGGCCAGCCCGCTCAGCAGATCGGATGGGTGCAGATGAACGCGCTCGCTCAGGCCGTGCTCGCGCACGTTGGCCGCGGCAACCGCCAGGGCGGCGGGCGAGACGTCCACCGCATCGACATGCAGCCCGGGACGAGTGCTGGCCAGGGCCACGGCAATACAGCCCGAGCCGGTGCCGACGTCGACGGCGCGATGCAGCCGGGCCTCGTCAAGCCAGGGCTCGAAGCCTTCGACGATCAGCTCGGCCAGCGGCGAGCGCGGCACCAGCACCGACGCGTCGACCCGGAATCTGAGTCCGGCGAACCAGGCCTCGCCGATCAGGTAGGCCAGCGGTTTGCGCGTGGTGATGCGCGCAGCCAACAGTTGCTCGAAGCGCGTGCGATCGGCGGCGGCCACCGGCTGATCGAAGGTCTCGGCGGGAAAATCCGGCGCCAGCTTCAGCACGTGCGCAGCCAGCCAGCAGGCTTCGTCCAGCGCGTTGTCGGTGCCGTGCCCGAAGTGCAGGCCGGCGGCATCCATGCGGCGGGCGGCGGCGCGAACCAGGGCGCCCAGATCGTGGTCGGACATCAGGTCGTGGCGTCTCATCACACAAGGCAAACGTTATACTATCCCAATGACTAGACATTCCCCCATCGGCGGCCAGCATGGCCGCATCCTGCTGTTCGCCGTGATCCTGGTCGCAGCCCTGGCCGCGGGCCTGGTGGCCTCGCGCCTGATGATCGAGCGCACCCAGGACCTGCGCGCCGCCCAGCTGTTTCCCACCCCGCGCGCGCTGACCGACTTCCGCATGGAAACCGCGGCCGGCGAGCCGTTTACCCGGACCGATCTGGAAGGCCAGTGGAGCCTGCTGTTTTTCGGCTTCACCAACTGCCCCGACGTGTGCCCGGACACCCTGGCGATGCTGGCCCAATCCATGGAGCAGCTGCGCCTGATGCGGCGCGAGGAACTGCCGCAGGTGGTGTTTGTCTCGGTCGACCCGGAGCGCGACCAGGGCGAGCTGCTGGCGGACTACGTGGAATGGTTCGACCCGGAATTCGTCGCCGTCACCGGCGCCGAAGAACAGCTGCAGGCGCTGACCCGCCAGCTCGGCATCGTCTACTTCCGCGAACAGCCGGATGAACAGACCGGGTTTTACAACGTCGATCACTCGGCCGCGGTCCTGATCATCGACCCGCAGGGCCGGCTGCACGGCCGCTTCGGCCATCCGCTGGTGCCCGAAGACGTGGTTGCCGACCTGTTCCGGATCAGCTCGTGAGCGCCTCACTGGCCGACCGCCTGGCGGTCTGGCCACAGTATGTGCTGCCGCAGCGCGCGCTCACGCGGATCGCCAACCGGCTGTCGACCTCGCGATCGAGCTGGGTTCGGCGGCCGCTGATCGCCGGCTTCCGCCGCCTGTTCCCGGTCAACCTGAGCGAGGCCGCCAATCCCGACCCGACCGGCTACGCCAGCTTCGACGCCTTTTTCACCCGCGCCCTGGCCGCCGATGCGCGGCCGCTGGCCGAGCGCGCGCATCGCCTGATCTCGCCGTGCGACGGCACCCTCAGCCAGCTGGGCCGCATCCGCGCCGGACAGCTGATCCAGGCCAAGGGCGTGGACTACAGCGCCGCCGCCCTGCTCGGTTCCAGCGACTGGGCCGAACGTTTTGCCGACGGCCACTTCATCACCATCTACCTGGCCCCGCACGATTACCACCGCGTCCACAGCCCCGTTACCGGGCGCGCGGTCGAGGAAGTGCGCATTCCCGGCCGCCTGTTCAGCGTCTCGGCGCGCACCAGCCGCGCGGTCCCGGGGCTGTTTACCCGCAACGAGCGCATGGCGGTGATCCTGGAAACCGACTACGGCCCGGTGGCCGTGGTGATGGTCGCCGCGCTGCTGGTGGCCGGCATCGAGACCGTCTGGGCCGGCGCCGGCGCCGTGCGGCCGGGCCCGGCGGTCGTCAGTACCTCAATCGACGGCGTCAGCCTGCAGCGCGGCCAGGAACTCGGCCGCTTCCACTGGGGCTCGACCGTCATCGTTCTGACCCCGGCCGACTTTCCCTCCTGGGCGCCGGCGCTGCGGCCCGGCGATCGCGTGCGCCTGGGCCAGGCGCTGACCGCCGCCCAGGCCGATGTGCCGCAGGAGCCGCGCCCGTGAACCTGCAGGTCTTTAACAACGGCAAGGCCCAGGGCCGCAAGATCACCATGATGACCTGCTACGACTACAGCTCGGCCCGGATTCTGCGCCAAAGCGCCGTCGATGCCTTCCTGGTCGGCGACTCGCTGGCCATGACCCTCTACGGTCACGACTCGACCCTGCCGGCAACCACGGCGATGATGGCCCGCCACACGGCCGCGGTGCGCAAGGGCCTGGGTCCGGATCGGGCGGTGATCGCCGACCTGCCCTTCCTCGAGCACCGCGGCTCGCTGGACCGGGCCATGGACGCGGTGCGCGCGCTGATGGTGGCCGGCGCCGACGCGGTCAAGCTGGAAGGAATCCGCGGCCACGAGGCGCTGGTCGGCCACATCGTCGAGTCCGGCATCCCGGTCATGGGCCACCTAGGCCTGACCCCGCAGGCCGTCCACGGCCTGGGCGGGTACCGGGTCCAGGGCCGCGACAAGGCCGCCGCCGAGGCCATGGTCGAGCAGGCCGCCACGCTGCAGGAGCGCGGCGCGTTCGCCCTGGTGCTGGAATGCGTGCCCGATACGCTGGCCGCCACCATCACCGCCCAGCTCGACCTGCCGGTCATCGGCATCGGCGCCGGCAGCGACGTCGACGGGCAGGTGCTGGTACAACAGGACCTGCTGGGCATGAACCAGGACTTCTCGCCGCGCTTTGTGCGCGCGTTCGCCGCCACCGCCGAAGACTGGATCGGCGCGGTCGACGAATACTGCCGGGCGGTCCAGGAAAAGCGCTTTCCGGCCGCAAAAGAGAGCTTTCAGTGAGCCGCTAGCATGGAGATTCTGCGCTCGATTTCCGACTGCCGCGCCTGGCGCCGAAACGCCCGGCGCGCCGATCCGGTAGGCTTCGTGCCCACCATGGGCAGCCTGCACGCCGGCCACATGGCGCTGGTCCGGGCTGCCCGGACGCGCTGCCGGCGCAGCGTGGTCTCGATCTTCGTCAATCCGACCCAGTTCGACGACCCCGACGACCTGGCCCAGTACCCGATCGCGGCCGAAGCCGACCGCCGCGCGCTCGAGCAGGCCGGCGTCGATGCCCTGTTTGTGCCCTCGGCCGAAGACATCTATCCCGACCGGTATCGCTTTCGCGTCAGCGAGAGCGAAGACAGCCGGGTGCTGTGCGGGGCCCATCGGCCCGGTCATTTCGACGGCGTGCTGACGGTGGTGCTGAAGCTGTTCAACCTCATCGAGCCCGACCAGGTCTTTTTCGGCGAAAAGGATTTCCAGCAGCTCAAGCTGATCGATGACATGGTCAAGGCCTTCCACCTGCCGCTGGAGGTGGTGGCCGTGGCGACCGTGCGCGAGGCCGACGGCCTGGCCATGAGCTCGCGCAACCAGCGCCTGGGCCCGGCGGCCCGATCGGCCGCGCCGCTGATCCACCAGCTGCTGAACTCGGATCGCGACTGCCGGGAAATCCGGCGCGCGCTGGAAACCGCCGGCTTTGAGGTCGACTACGTCGAGCAACGCTGGGGCCGGCGGCTGGCGGCGGCGCGCATCGACGGCGTCCGGCTGATCGACAATGTCGCGCTCTAGTCCGCGCATCCTGGTGCTGGTGTCCGGGTCGATCGCCGCCTACAAGGCGCTCGACCTGCTCTCGCGCTTGAACAAGTGGGGCGCGGAGCTGCGCGTGGTACTGTCGGCCGGCGCCGAGCGCTTCGTCACCCCTTTAAGCGTGGAAGCCCTGACCGGGCGGGCGCCCTACCAGAGCCAGTTTGCCGCCGGCCAGGCCATGGCCCATATCCGGCTGGCCGAGTGGGCCGACCTGGTGGTGCTCTACCCGGCCTCGGCGTCGACCCTGAACCGCCTGGCCGCGGGCCTGGCCGACGATCTGATCGGCTCGCTGAGCCTGGCCCGCGACACCAATACCCCGTTCTGGCTGGCGCCGGCGATGAACCCGAGGATGTGGGCCCATCCGGCGGTCCAGGGCTCGACCGAACGGCTGGACCAATGGGGCTACCGCGTGCTGGCGCCGGCGGCCGGCCTGATGGCCTGCGGCGACGAAGGCGTGGGTCGGCTGATCGAGCCCGGCGAGGTGTTCGAGCAAATCCAGCGCCACTTCGAGCCCGCGGCCAGCGCACCGGTGCTGCGCTGGCTGATCACCGCCGGCGGCACCCGCGAGCCGGTCGACGCGGTGCGCTACCTGGGCAATTACAGCAGCGGGCGCACGGGTGCAGAGCTGGCCCGGTACTTTCTCGATCAGGGTGATGAGGTCACCCTGCTGAGCGCCCGTCACGCGCTCGTGCCCGAGCCCCGGGAACGGCTGACGCTCAATCGCTACTCCAGCGTGGCCGAGCTCGAGGCCGGCCTGCGCCAGGCGCTGCAGACTAAGACATTCGATGCCGTGGTCCACGCCGCCGCGGTCAGCGACTATCGCGTCGTCGACGCCCAGCCCGACCTCAAGCTGGACTCGGCCGCCGCCGAGCGCACCCTGCGCCTGGAGCGAACCCCCAAACTGCTCGACCAGATCCGGCGCTGGGCCGACGACGACGCGCTCTACCTGGTCGGCTTCAAGCTGCTGGTCGCCTCGACCCCGGCAACCGTCGCCGAGGCCGTCGCGCGCCAGCATGGCGCCGCGCGCCCCGACCTGGTGGTGGTCAACGAGCTCGGCGACGTCGACGATCAGCGCCACCTGGGCGAGATCTGGAAAGACGGCCAGCGGGCCGGCCGCTTTCAGGACCGCC
>JBMCIV010000136.1:0-4888 GCA_048616735.1 Wenzhouxiangella sp.
AGCGAGTCGGTCTACGGTTCGGTCATTCAGCCCGACGGCACCATCGTCCTGGCGGCCAACCTCGGGCCCGACCTGCCCGACGTGGTGAGGCAGGATGGGCTCAACGGAACCGACGCCGGTGACCCCGGCAGCCTGGTGCGGCTGTCTGCTGACGGTCGCGAAGTGCTTTCCGTGACGCGGATTTCCAGCCGGGTCACCGATCTGTCGGCCGACGCGCAAGGCAATCTGTACGTCGCGGCCTGGGAGGCCGGTATCGTCAAGTTGAACCCGCAGGCCTCGGCAGTGCTTTGGCAGATCATCGACCGCAACGACCGCAACGCCTGGCGCGTCGATGCCGCCGACGACGGCACGGTGGCGGGACTTTTTCATGCCTCGGGCGCGTCAGACCCGCAGACTTCCAAGCCCGGTTCGGGCCAGGTCCGGGTGATGAGCAGCGAAGGCGAAGTTCTGGGCGATTTCCGGGGCCATCGCAATACGCTGGATGTTGCCGTGCACGCAGCCAGCCGGACCGTCGTTCGCATCGGCTGGCGCCAGGCCAGTGCCTGGGACGGGAGCAAGGTCCAGCCGGTGCAGATCGCCTACCTAAGCGGCAGTGACTACGCCGGCGCTGTCAGATACACGGCCTATGACTGGTCGACCGAGCGCGAGTCCGAGGACTTCATCAATCGTTTGCGCAACAACATGGCCGATACCCGGGGTATCCGCGTCAGCATCGGACGCGACGGGTATCTTTACGCGGCTTTCGAGGCGGCCGGTGGCAACCATATATTCCGCCACTCGCCGTTCGATATCGTCGAGCAGGTAGCGATTGTCGGCGGAGACCGGTTTCACGAATTTTACGACTCCAAATCCGAGCACAAAACGTTCTTTGCCCGCTACGAGGCAGCCACCGGCAAGTACCTGCAGGGCCAGCAGTTGTGCGGCCGCCTGAAAAGCGGCGCCGCCAACACGGTGCGTCCGCTGGCCATAGAGGCCGACGAGAGCGGCCGCGTCTTCATCGGCGGCGCAGCGGCCGCCGGTCTGCCGCTGAGCTGGAACCCGCCGGCCACCGGCGATTACAGCGGCGGCAGCTGGCTGATGATCATGAACAGCGATTTCAGCGTCCGCGAGTTCACCACGCGAATGGCGCCGAACCGTCAAACCCTGACTCTGGCCACCCGTCGCACGGGCACGCAGCAGCAGCTGGTCATGGGCGGCCAGGCGACCTCCAGCCTGTACACGCAAAATGCCGTACAGCCCAGCCCGGTCACGGGCGACGATGGGTTCTTTACCGTTTTTGCCCCGTAACGGGAGGGGTCAGACCACGATTTCTGCCAGGTTGCCTTTTTCTTCCAGCCACAGCTTGCGGTCGCCGGCGCGTTTTTTGCCCAGCAGCATGTTCATGATCGCGTCGGTGGCCTCGGCGTCGTCGATGGTCAGCTGGACCAGGCGGCGGGTGTCGGGATCGATGGTCGACTCCCGCAGCTGCAGCGGGTTCATCTCGCCCAAGCCCTTGAAGCGGGTCTCGCTGAGCTTGCCCTTGATGTTCTCGGCTTCGATCCGGGCCAGCAGGCCGCGCCGCTCCTCGGCATCCAGCGCGTAGAAGGTCTGCTTGCCAACGTCGATGCGGTACAGCGGCGGCATGGCCACGAATACCCGGCCGGCCTCGACTAAGGGGCGGAAATGCTTGAGAAACAGGGCCGAGAGCAGGGTGGCGATATGCAGGCCGTCGGAGTCGGCGTCGGCCAGGATGATGACCTTGCCGTACCTGAGCTTGGCCAGGTCGTTTGAACCGGGATCGACGCCGATGGCGATGGACAGGTCATGGACCTCCTGCGATCTCAGGACCTGGTCGGGTTCGGTTTCCCAGGTGTTGAGGATTTTGCCCCTGAGCGGCATGATGGCCTGATACTCGCGGTTTCTGGCCTGCTTGGCGCTGCCGCCGGCCGAGTCGCCCTCGACCAGAAACAGCTCGGTCTCCTCGGAGTCGGTGGACGCGCAGTCGGCGAGCTTGCCGGGCAGGGCGGGGCCGGCGGTGACCTTGCGTCGGGCGACCTGCTTGCGCGATTTCTGGCGCTTGAGGGCGTTGTCGATGGCCAGCCGCGCGATGGCCTCGCCATCGGCCACGTGCTTGTTCAGCCACAGCGCGAAGGCGTCCTTGACCACGCCGGCGACAAAGCTGGCCGCCGCGCGCGAGCTCAGGCGCTCCTTGGTCTGGCCTGAGAACTGCGGATCGGCCAGCTTGATCGACAGCACGAAGCTCAGGCGCTCCCAGACATCTTCGGGGCTGAGCTTGACGCCGCGCGGCAGCAGGCTGCGGATGTCGCAGAACTCGCGCAGGGCCTCGATCAGCCCGGTGCGCAGGCCGTTGGTGTGGGTGCCGCCGGCCGGGGTCGGAATCAGGTTGACGTAGGATTCCTGGAGCAGCTCGCCTTCGGGCAACCAGGCCAGGGCCCAGGCGGCTTCCTGGTCGGCGCCGGAAAACTCGCCGGTAAACGGTGCCTGCGGTATCCGTTCGAGATCGGCCAGGCTATCGCTGAGGTAGTCGGTCAGGCCGTCCTCGAACTGCCAGCACTCGATTTCGCCGCTGGCCCGGTCATCCAGGCTGACCTTCAGGCCCGGGCACAGGATGGCCTTGGCTTTGAGCAGGTGTTTCAGGCGCGGGCGCGAGATGTTGACCGAATCGAAATACTGCGCGGCGGGCCAGAAGTGGACCGTCGTGCCGGTGTTGCGTTTGCCGACCGCGTCGACGACGTCGAGGGGGCGGACGGTCTCGCCGTGCTCAAAGGCCATTTCGTGGACCTTGCCGTCGCGCTTGATGCGGCAGACCAGCTGGCTGGACAGCGCGTTGACCACCGAGACGCCGACCCCGTGCAGGCCGCCGGAGAAGGTGTAGTTCTTGCCCGAAAACTTGCCGCCGGCGTGCAGCCGGGTGAGGATCAGCTCGGCGCCGGGCAGCTTGTGCTCGGGGTGCGGATCGACCGGCATGCCGCGCCCGTCGTCGATGACCTCGACCGAGCCGTCGGCGTGCAGGGTCACCTCAATGACCTGCGCGTGGCCGGCCAGCGCTTCGTCGACGGCGTTGTCGACCACCTCGGCTACCAGGTGGTTGGGCCGGGTGGTGTCGGTGTACATGCCGGGCCTGCGCTTGACCGGCTCCAGGCCCTGCAGTACCTCGATGTCGGAGGCTTGATAGGCGTTGCTCATACGCGACGAAACCGGGAGTCGAATAAAGTGGTTGTGAGAGCATAGCCCAGAACGGGTCGGGCAAATCGGTGATGATATGAAGCCATGAGGCTGTACGCGCTGCTGGTCGGATTTCTGCGCCTGGTCAACCGGCTGTATTTCGTCGATATCCGCTCGGTGCGGATGGAGCGAATGCCGGCCGATGGACCGGTGATCGTGGCCGCCAATCACCCCAGCTCGATTCTCGACGGGGTCATTTTGTCAACCCAGGTTCGCCGGCCCATCCACTACCTGGCCCGCTCCGGGCTGTTCCGCTTGCCCGCCCTGGCCGCGCTGTTTCGGGCCCTGGGTGCAATCCCGGTCTTCCGGCGCGGCGAGGTCGGTGATCATGCCGACCGCAACCAGGCCGTCTTCAGCCAGGTGTTCGGTCTGCTCGAGCGCGGCGGCTGCCTCGGCGTTTTTCCCGAGGGTCAAAACTCCCCCCGGCTGCAGGTCGGACAGCTGCGCAAGGGCATCGCCCGCATCGCCCTGGGGGTCGAAGCGCGCAACGACTACGCGCTGGGCCTGGTGATCGTGCCGGCCGGCGTCAACCTCGAACACTACGAGTTCCTGGGGTCGGCGGCGCTGTTGCGAATCGGACGGCCGATTCCGGTCGCGCAATACGCCGGGCTGCACCGGCGCGATCCCGAGCAGGCGGTTGCCCGGCTGACCGATGACGTGCAGCGCGCGCTGCGCCGCCAGACCCTGCATCTGGAGGACGATCGGCTGGCCGAGCTGGTCGATCAGCTCGCCGATGCGCTGGCCGGATCGCTGGGCGAGGTGGTCGAGCTGCCGCCGCCGCAAGCGCCCCGGCGCAAGCGTTTCGTCAAGCGCTGGCTGGGACGCCTGGCCGGACTCTACAGTCGCTCCTCGGCGGCCGGCGCGGCCGCGTTCCAGCGCCGGGTCTATACCCGGCAGTTCATCGCCGAGGTGCTCGGCAAGGCCTGGCAGGCCGACCCGGAGCGGGTCGTGGAGCTGCGCCGCACGGTCGAGCGCTATCGCGACCATCTGCGCCAGACCGAGGTGCGCCAGGCCCTGGCCGCCTCGACCGGCGAGCCGGTCACCGGCCGCCTGCTGCGGCTGAAGATGACCGCCTACGCGATCGCGCTGGCGCCGGTCGCGCTGTTCGGCCTGATCCACAACGTCCTGCCGTATGCCTTCGCCCGCCTCGGCGCACTGCTGGTGCGCGACGAGGCGATTCGGGTGTTCGCCTACTTCGGACTCGGCGTGGTCGGCTTTGGCGCCTGGTATGCGCTGATCGGGTACGGACTGTGGCAGCACAGCGAGCTCGGCGTGGTCCCTACCCTGGCCTATCTGGCCACGCTGCCGCCGACCGGCTTCGTGGCGCTGCGCTACCGCCGCAACCTGTTGCGCTACCGCGATCGCATTCTGGTGCGGACCTTGTTCTGGAACGAGCGCGAGCTGGTCGAGCTGCTGCGCGCCGAGCGTGCCGACATCCAGGACCGCTTCGTCGTGCTGGCCGACCGCTACGGGCTGCTGGCGGCCGCGGGCACGAACACCAACTCCTCGGCCGGTTCACGCAGGTTGTAGCGCGAGGCCATGGCGGCGCCGTAGGCACCGGTATTGGCGATCAGCACCACGTCGCCCTCGCGGCATTCGGGGAGCATCCGGTCCAGGCCGAGAATGTCGCCGGTCTCGCAGATCGGGCCGACCACGTTGTAGA
>JBMCIV010000137.1:0-4882 GCA_048616735.1 Wenzhouxiangella sp.
GCCGAGGTCGTCGATGGCTTTCGTGAAACCGCGCAGGCCACTTTGTTCAACGGCCGCGAGGCGGTGCGCCTGGAAGTCTATCGAAGCAACCAGCACTCGCCGGTGGAGGGCTCGCGCGCGGTGCATGAGTACGTCGAGCGCATGCGCCGGGAATGGCCGTCGACGCTCGAGCTGCACATCTGGGATGACGCATCGATCATTTTTGAGGACCGGATCGAACTGCTGGTCAAAAACGGCCTGCTGGGGCTGCTGCTGGTGCTGCTGATCCTGACCCTGTTTCTGCGCCCCAGGCTTTCGTTCTGGGTCACGGTGGGACTGGCCGTGGCGCTGCTCGGTTCATTTTTGTTCATGCCCTGGCTCGGCGTGTCGATCAACATGATTTCGCTGTTTGCCTTCATTCTGGTGCTCGGCGTGGTGGTCGATGACGCGATCGTCGTCGGCGAGGCGTCGTTTCACTACCTGCAGCGCGGCGACAGCGCGCCCCAGGCCGCGCTCAAAGGCACGCGCGAAGTGTTCAAGCCGGTGGTGTTTGCGGTCTTGACCACGATCGTGGCGTTCGTGCCGCTGCTGTTTCTGCCGGGCGTGCTGGGTGAATTCTTCCGCGTCATCCCGCTGATCGTGATTCCGATCCTGCTGCTTTCGCTGATGGAGTCCTTCCTGGTGCTGCCCGCCCACCTGGCCCACATGCGAACCGAGGAGCGGGCTTCGTGGCTGCGCCGGGCGGCGCGCTGGCAGCAGACGTTTTCCGAACGCTTTCAGGCTTTGGTCGAGCGATATTTCAGGCCGTTCGTCGGCGCTGTGGTCGAGTGGCGCTACTTCACCATCGTGGCCGGTTTCGCGCTGCTGCTGATCGCCATCGGCTACGTCGCCAGCGGGCGCATTGCCTTCCGGTTCATGCCCGAAATCGAGTCCGATATCGTCACCGCCAACATCCAGCTGCCGGTCGGCGCGCCGGTCGACGAGACTCGGCGGGTCACGCGCCTGGTCGTCGACGCCATCGATCGGCTGCAGGAGCAGGCCTTCGAGGCGCCGGTGGTCGAAGGCGTTCTGGCGACCATCGGCTCACAGGACGCGGCCCGCGAGCGCGGGCTTTCGCAAGCCGCCGACAGCGCCCGCCATCTGGCTGCCGTGGCGGTTTCGCTGGTGCCCGCCGGCCGGCGCGAGGTCTCTGCCGCCGAGGTCGCGCGCGGCTGGCAAGAGCAGATCGGCGAGGTCGCCGGCGTCGAGAAGCTGTCGTTCTCCTACCGGGCTGGTCCGGGACAGGGGCCGGATATTTCATTTCGCCTGGCCCATGAAGAACTCGGGGTCTTGCGCGAAGCGGCCGGGCAATTTGCCGAGGCGATCGGCGGCTATGCCGGGGTATCGCAGATCGACGACGGCTTCGACCCGGGGAAACCCCAGATCGAGCTGCGCCTGCGGCCGGCGGCGCGGGCGCTGGGGGTGACCGAACTGGATCTGGCGCGCCAGGTTCGCGGCGCGTTCTTCGGTCAGGAGGCGCTGCGCACCCAGCGCGGCGCCGACGAGCTGCGCGTTTATGTGCGTCGGGCCCAGGATGATCGCCGCCAGGTTGGCGATCTGCTCGACAAGATCATCCTGACGCCGGACGGCGGCGAAATCCCGTTGCGGGAGGCGGCCGAGATCGACTACAGCTTCTCGCGCACCGTCATCGAGCGCGAGCAGGGTCAGCGGGTGGTCAATGTCACTGCCCGCGTCGACCGCGCCGTGACCTCGGCCGGCCAGGTCAACGCCGGTTTGCGCAACAGCGAGATTCCCGAGCTGCAGCAGCGTTTTGACGGCTTGCGTTTCGACGTCTCGGGCGTTCAGCAGGATCAGCGCGAGTCGCTGCAGGCGCTGGCCTACGGCATGGTGCTGGCGGTGATCGTCATGTACGGCCTGCTGGCCGTCGTATTTTCCAGCTACGCTCAGCCGGTGCTTATTTTGCTGGCAGTGCCCTTCGGCTTTCTCGGCGCGCTGCTGGGGCATCTGCTCATGGGGTTCGATCTCAGCCTGATCAGCATGTTCGGCCTGGTGGCGCTGGCCGGGGTGGTGGTCAACGATTCATTGATCCTGATCGTGACCATCAACCAACGTCGCTCAGAGGGTCAATCCATTCGCCAGGCCGTCATCGACGGCACCCTGCGTCGCTTTCGGCCCGTGCTGCTGACGTCGCTGACGACGTTCTTCGGCCTCGCGCCGATGATCTTCGAAACCTCGCTCCAGGCCCGGTTTCTGATCCCGATGGCGCTGAGCCTGGGTTTCGGAATTTTGTTCGTCACCGTGATCGCGCTGATCATGGTGCCGGCGCTGTATTGCGCGCTGGAAGACACGCGGGAGTGGTGGCGCGGTGCGGCTGCCGATCAGCAGCGCGCCTGAGCGGCCGCCGCGCGGGCCTCAATCCTCGTCCTCGGTGGCCTGAGCGGATTCCGAACGCGCGTCGGCCTGGTCGAGAATCTCTCGCACTGCCTCGCTTTCCAGGGTTTCGTTTTCGGCCACCGCGTCGGCCAGGGCATCGAGGGTGGCGCGGTGTTTTTCCAGCAGTTCGCGCGCGCTGGACTCGATGTCCTTGAGCAGCGCCTGGATTTCCTCGTCGATCATCGCGGCCATGGCTTCGCTGTGGATTCGTTCCTGCGCCATTTCCTTGCCGAGGAAGACGTGCTGGTCGCTTTCGGCAAACGAGGCCGGGCCGATGCGTTCGCTCATGCCCCAGCGCCCGACCATCCTGCGCGCCAGACGGGTGGCCTGCTCGAGGTCGTTTTCGGCCCCGTTGCTGACCTCGCCGAAGACGATGGATTCGGCCAGCCGGCCGCCGAACATCACGCCGATGCGGTCGCGCAGGTATTTCTCGCTGTAGTTGTAGCGCTCTTCTTCGGGCAACTGCGAGGTCGCGCCCAGGCTCTGGGCGCGCGGCAGTACGCTGATCTTGTCGACCGGGTCGGCGTGGGGCAGCAGCTCGGCCAGAAGAGTGTGGCCGGATTCGTGGTAGGCGATGAGCTTGCGTTCGCGCTCGCCGAGAGCGGAATCGCGCGCCTGGCCGAGCATTGCCCGGTCGCGGGCCTCGGTAAAGCTGGCCCAGTCGACTTGATCTTTGCGCTTGCGCCCGGCCAGCAGGGCGGCCTCGTTGGCCAGGTTGGCCAGGTCGGCGCCGGAAAAGCCGATGGTGATCCGGGCCAGGCGGTCCAGGTCGACGTCGTCGGCGAGCGGGAGATCATCGGTATGAACCTCGAGGATCGCCTTGCGGGCCTTGCGGTCGGGCCGGTCCATGGTGATCTTGCGGTCGAAGCGACCGGGACGCATGAGCGCGTTGTCGAGCACATCGGGCCGATTGGTCGCGGCCAGCACGACGACGGCCTCGTGGGGCTCGAAACCGTCCATCTGCGCCAGAATCTGGTTGAGCGTCTGCTCACGCTCGTCGTGGCCGCCCCCCATGCCGGTGCCGCGGCTGCGACCGATGGCGTCGAGTTCGTCGATGAAGATCACCGAAGGCGCGGTCTTGCGCGCGTTGTCGAACATGTCGCGCACGCGCGAGGCGCCGACGCCGACGAACATCTCGATGAACTCCGAACCGGTCACGCTGTAGAAGGGCACGTTGGCTTCGCCGGCCACCGCGCGCGCCATCAGCGTCTTTCCGGTCCCCGGTGGGCCCATCAGCAGCAGGCCGTGGGGAATCTTCGCGCCGAGTTTGCGGAAGCGCTCGGGGTCTTTGAGGTAGTCGATCACCTCGGCGACCTCGCGCTTGGCGTTGTCGGCGCCTGCGACGTGTTTGAGGCGGATATCGCTTTGCTTTTTCTCGATTCTCCTGGCTTTGGATCGACCGAAACTGAAAGGGCCGGCAGCGCCCGCCATGGCTTTTTGCGCCATCCGGTTCCAGAACCACAGCAGCAGCCCCAGGGCCAGGATCCACGGCAGCGCCCGCAGCAGGATCTGGGCCCACCACGGCGGCTCGCTGGGCTGGACGTCGACCGCCACGCCCTGGTCTTCCAGGCGCTCGAGCAGGCGCGGATCCTCGATCTCCGGGCGCAGCGTTCGAAACCGCGCCAGATCGATATCGTCGTCGTTTTCCACCGCCTGTTCGGTCAACCGGCCGCTGATTTCCTGACCGCGCAGCACCACCTGCTCGACGCGCCCGTCATCGACGGCCGAGAGAAACTCGGAGTAGCTCAATGCGTTGGTCTGGGGTTCATCGAAGTCGCTGGTGAAGTAAAAAACCAGCAGCACCGCCAGCGCCAGCCAGATGAACAGCTGGCCCTGCTGGATGCTGCGCCGCATGACCCGATCGGGATCGCGGCCCTGGGAACACTTGTTGGAGTCGTCTGGCTTGAGCCCGGTCAACATCAGGCATGGCATTCGGTGCGGGTTGGATTTCATGGTATCGAGTCTGGAAGCGTTGTTCGCGGTAATGGCCCGGATCAGGACGATTGCGGCACCGGCGGGCGGCCATCGCCATCGTCGCGGGGCGATTTCGCCTTAAATCGAGCCAGGCCGGGTCAGGTTGATTAAGGTGAGGGGGCATCGCTTATGCAAGAAACCCCAAATGGAGCAAGAGCCATGACCGATAAACCATTCCTGACCGACATCAAGACCCTGCGCGATCGGGCCCGCAAGCACATCGAACAAGGCGCGGTGACCGAGGGCTACAGCGCCAATCGCGAGAACGTGGTCAAGATTCTCAACGAGGCGCTGGCCACCGAGATCGTTTGCACGCTGCGCTACAAGAGCCATTACTTTCGCGCCGACGGCATCAAGGCCAACGTGGCGGCCGAGGAGTTTCTCGAGCACGCCAACCAGGAACAGCAGCACGCCGACTGGATCGCCGAACGCATCGTTCAGCTCGGCGGCAAGCCCAATTTTTCGCCCGAAGGGCTTTTGAGCCGATCGCACGCCG
>JBMCIV010000138.1:0-4868 GCA_048616735.1 Wenzhouxiangella sp.
GCTCTCCCAGCTGAGCTATGGCCCCAGATCAAGCCGTGCATTGTAGCAATCTGGCTCCGCTTGTCAACGCTTCCGTGAGGCTAATTGAGCCCCGCAAGCCGTTGTTCAGCGGCGCTCCCGGCCGCCCAGCAGCAACTGGGCAAATTCTACCCTGCCGGCGTCGCGGCCAAGCAGTTTTTCTGCCGCCAGGAGGGCACCGCGGGCGAAGATCGAGCGGTCGGTGGCGCGATGGGTGATTTCCAGGCGCTCGCCGTCACCCAAGAACTGAGCCGTGTGCTCGCCGACGACATCGCCGCCGCGCGCCACCTGGAAACCGATCTCGCGTGCAGGTCGCGACGCACGTCTGTCGCTGCGGTCCATCACCGCAGCATCGGACAGTCTCTGACCGCGCGCTCCGGCCACGGCCTCGCCCAGCGCCAGTGCGGTACCGGATGGTGCGTCGAGCTTGCGGCGGTGATGGGCCTCGGCGATCTCGACATCGAAGCTCGCCGGCAGGGCCGCGGCAGCGCGCGCGGCCAGCTCCAGCATCACGGTCACCCCGATGCTGAAATTCGCGGCCACACACACGGGGATGCGTTCTGCTGCCTGCTCGATGCGCGCATGGCACTCCGCGCTCAAACCGGTGGTGCCAATCACCAGCGGCAGCTTGTGTTGCTCGGCCAGCTCCAGGCAGCGCAGGGTCAGGTCGGCGTGCGAGAAGTCGATCAGCACGTCGGCTGAAGCCTGGTCGCTGAAAAACCTCGAGCGATCGGCCACGCCGGCGAGTTCAACCTCGTCATCGGCCTCGATCAGGCGCTGTATTTCACGACCGACCGCGCCGCTGGCGCCGCTGAGCAGCACGCGCATCACCGGCTACAGGCCCATGCGGTCGAAGAAGCTCTTGACCCGGTCGGTCCAGCTGCTCGACTGCGGATTGTGGTGCGAGTTGTCCTCGAAAGAGCGCTGGAATTCGCGCAGCAGGTCTTTCTGCTCGCGCGTCAGGTTGATCGGCGTCTCGACCGCCACCCGGCACAGCAGGTCGCCGGTGGCCCGGCTGCGCACCGACTGTACGCCCTTGCCGCGCAGGCGGAACAATTTTCCGGGCTGGGTTTCGGGCGGAATCTTGAGCATCACCGAACCGTTCAGGGTCGGGACTTTCAGCTGACCGCCCAGCGCCGCGGTGGTGATCGGTATGGGAACCTCGCAGAACAGATCGTCGCCGTCGCGCTGGAACAACGGATGCGGGCGCACGTGGATGTCTACATACAGATCACCCGACTGCCCTCCTTGGGCGCCGGCAGCGCCTTCACCGCTGAGGCGAATCCGATCGCCCTGGTCGACGCCCGGCGGAATCTTGACCTGCAGGGTGCGAGTTTCGCGGACCTGGCCGTTGCCGTCGCAGTCCGGGCACGGATCCTTGATCGTGCGGCCGCTGCCGCCGCAGGCCGGGCAAGTCTGCTGAACCGAGAAAATCCCCTGCTGCATGCGGACCTGGCCCTGACCGCCGCAGGTCGAGCAAACATCCAGTCGACCACTCTTGGAGCCGGTGCCGTCGCAGCTGGTGCATTTGCCCAGCGTCGGGATCCGAATTTCCTTTTCTCCGCCCTGGACCGCCTCCTCGAGCTCGAGTTCAAGCTCGTAGCGCAGGTCCTGGCCACGCCGCGACTGCTGGCGCCGACGACGGCTGCCGCCGAAGATATCGCCGAAGATGTCGCCGAAAATATCGTTGATGTCGCCAAAGCCTGCGCCACCCGGCGCCCCGCCGGCCGCGCCGTTCACCCCGGCATGACCGAAGCGGTCGTAGGCCGCCCGCTTCTTTTCGTCCTTCAAGACCTCGTAGGCCTTTTGGACCTCCTTGAAGCGGGTTTCGGCATCAGGCTCGGCGCTGACGTCGGGATGGTACCGCCGGGCAAGCCGGCGGTAGGCTTTCTTGAGTTCGTCGGGCGAGGCGGTGCGCGCCACGCCGAGCGTTTCGTAAAAATCAGCCGGCATGGCGTGCCTCGGTTCCCTCAAGCCGGTCTGGCCAAACCAGACTCAGCATCACTTCTTATCGTCGTCAACCTCGGTGAACTCAGCGTCCACCACCTCGTCCCCGCTCTCGCCCGAGCCAGCGCCCTGCGACGCGTCTTCTGCGCCTCCCCCTCCGGTCTCGGCCTGGGCCTTCTCGGCCGCTTTCTGATAGAGCTCGGCACCAGCCTGCTGCAGTTCGTTGACGCTTGCGTCGATGGCGGCCTTGTCGTCACCCTTGATGGCTTCGTCGACCTTGGCCAAGGCGTCTTCGATGCGCTTGCGCGTCTCATCGTCGATCGCGTCGGCATTTTCCTGCAGGCTGGTGCGGGTGGCGTGAGCCACGCCATCGGCGGCGTTGCGCGCCGTCACCAGCTCCTGGAAACGCTTGTCTTCCTCGCGATGGGTTTCAGCGTCCTGAACCATTTTGTCGATCTCTTCCTCGCTCAAGCCCGAACCGGCCTTGATCTCGATGCGCTGCTCGCGACCGGTGGCCTGGTCCTTGGCCGAGACGTGCAGGATGCCGTTGGCGTCGATGTCGAAGGTCACCTCGATCTGCGGCATGCCGCGCGGAGCGGCCGGAATGCCGGTCAGGTCGAAACGCGCCAGCGACTTGTTGGCGGCCGCCATCTCGCGTTCACCCTGCAGGACGTGCACGGTCACCGCGCTCTGGTTGTCCTCGGCGGTCGAGAACACCTGCGAGGCCTTGGTCGGAATGGTGGTGTTCTTCTCGATCAGCTTGGTGAACACCCCACCGAGGGTCTCGATGCCGAGCGACAGCGGGGTGACGTCGAGCAACAGTACGTCCTTGACGTCGCCGGCCAGCACACCGCCCTGGATCGCGGCGCCGACGGCGACGGCTTCATCCGGGTTGACGTCACGCCGGGCTTCCTTGCCGAAGAATTCGGCCACGGCTTTCTGCACCCGCGGCATCCGGGTCTGACCACCGACCAGGATGACCTCGTCGACTTCACCGACCTTGAGACCGGCGTCGTTGAGTGCCGTCCGGCAAGGCTCGATCGAGCGCTTGATCAGATCTTCGACCAGAGACTCGAGCTTGGAGCGGGTCACCTTGATGTTCAAGTGCTTGGGCCCGGAGGCGTCGGCGGTGATGTAGGGCAGATTGACCTCGGTCTGCTCGGCCGAAGACAGCTCGATCTTGGCCCGCTCGGCCGCTTCGCGCAGACGCTGAAGGGCGAGCGGATCGTTGTGCAGATTCACGCCCTGGTCTTTTTTGAACTCCTGGGCCAGGTAATCGATCAGGCGCAGATCAAAATCCTCGCCGCCGAGGAAGGTGTCGCCGTTGGTGGCAAGCACCTCGAACTGCTTTTCACCGTCAACTTCGGCGATTTCGATGATCGAAATGTCGAAGGTGCCGCCGCCGAGATCGTAAACGGCGACCTTGCGGTCTGCGCCTTTCTTGTCCAGGCCGTAGGCCAGCGCCGCGGCGGTCGGCTCGTTGATGATGCGGCGAACGGTCAGGCCGGCGATCTTGCCCGCGTCCTTGGTGGCCTGGCGCTGCGAGTCGTTGAAGTAGGCCGGGACGGTGATGACCGCCTCGCTGACTTCTTCACCGAGGTAGTCTTCGGCGGTCTTTTTCATTTTCATCAGCACGCGCGCCGAAATCTCCGGCGGCGCCATCTTCTTACCGTCCACTTCGACCCAGGCATCGCCGTTGTCGGCCTCGATGATCTTGTAGGGCACCAGGCCCTTGTCCTTCTGGACAACGTCTTCGCTGAACTTGCGGCCGATCAGGCGCTTGACCGCGTACAGCGTGCGCTCCGGATTGGTGACCGCCTGGCGCTTTGCCGGTTGACCGACCAGAACCTCGCCGTCCTTGGTAAACGCCACCGTCGAGGGCGTGGTGCGGTCGCCTTCGGCGTTTTCGATAACCCGCGTCTTGCCGCCTTCCATCAGGGCCACGCAGGAGTTGGTCGTTCCCAGGTCGATGCCGATAATCTTGCTCATGATTTGCCTTCCTGTTTCTGGATTGCTTCAATTCGGGGCTGCAGCGTCGATCCGGCTGCAGGCTTGGTTGTCGATGAAAATGCGGCTTGCCGGCGCAAAATTCAATGCACCGCCGCCGGGCCGCTTTTAGGGCGCGCTGGCGACGATCACGCGCGCCGGCCGAAGCAGACGCCCGTGCAGGGTATAGCCGCGCTGCAGCACCAGCATCACGGTGTCGGGTTCATGCTCGGCGCTGGCCTGCATGCTCATCGCCTCGTGCCAGTCCGGATCAAAACGTTCGCCTTCCGGCTCGATGACCTCAAGACCATGTCGAGTCAGGCTTTGCAGCAGCTGGCTGCGGATCATGCTCAGCCCTTCGCGCAGCGTGGTGTCATCGTCAGCGGCATTTTCCAGACCCTGATCCAGGGCGTCGAGCACGGGGATCAGGTCCTTCATCAGCGCTTCGTTGATGTAGCGTCTGGAGCGCTCCAGATCGCGCTCGCTGCGCTTGCGCAGGTTATCCATTTCGGCGCGCGTTCGCAGCAGCGCGTCGCGCAGGCGCGCCACTTCTTCATCGGCCGCCGGGGCAGATTCCGGCGCGGCGGCGCCAGGCGCCGATTCATCGGTCAGCCCCTCGTCGAGGACTTGTTCCTGCTCATCTTCTGGCATCGGATCCGGCTGGCCGGATTCATCGTAGGTGTGTGCCATTTTCCATCCCACCGGTTAGATTGCATTCGTCGCGAACATGGGGCCCGGGCGTCGTGATTGCAAGACGCCCGGCCATCACCAAGGCTCAGGCACCAGCCCGACCGGCGACTTGACGCCATCGATATTGCCGCGCGCCCGCGGGAGTGCTAGCTTGATAGCCTGCTTTCGCGCCTTCGCCAACTTCATGCTGCGTTTTCTGTCCATACGGCATTTCGCCATCATCGACC
>JBMCIV010000139.1:0-4867 GCA_048616735.1 Wenzhouxiangella sp.
CCGTACACTCACTTTCCAGGCGAGCCCGTTCGACCACTCCGGCACCTCTCCGTAAGACCTGGACCCGCCAGCGCGGAAAACGCCGTCGGGTAGCTCGCTATTGTAGCGCAGAGCGCGACGTCACCCAATCCCGAGTTCAGGCTTTCATGGGCTGACACCGTTTTGGCCGCGCGGTGGAATCGGCTCGGCCCGGGGCTGGACAACGGGTTCGGCTTCCAGGCGCTCGAGCAGTACCTCAACAGCCCGTTCCAGCTGGGCATCTTGACCTTGCCAGGTCGCGTGCGGCGGGTTTTCAACCGTGATATCCGGGACCACGCCAAAGCCTTCCACCAGCCAGCGGCCTTCGGCATCAAACTGCGGAGTCTGGGCGGCCCGCATCAGGCCGCGGTCAACCAGGCGGTTGTTGTTGCTCAGCCACACGCCGGCACCGGCGGTGCGCTGGCCAATGACCGGACCCAGGCCCAGGGTCTTGACCCCGGCCGAGAAGGTCTCGCCGTCGGAATAGGTCAGCGGATCAACCAGCACCGCCAGGTGGCCGCGGAAGGTCTGCTGCTGGTTCCAGAACTGCTCGCCAGCTGGCGTCTGCCAGAACATCCAGGCCCGGCGCAGCAGTTTCTCGATGATCCAGCTGTCGATGTTGCCGCCGCGGTTGCGGCGCACGTCGATGATCAGACCTTCGCGGTCGATGTTGGCGTAGAACTCGCGCGCGAAGGTGGCGATGTCGTTGCTTCCCATGGCGTTCAAGTGCAGGTAGCCGATGCGGCCGTCGGCCAGCTCGTCGACGGTCTCGCGCCGGCCCTGAATCCAGTCCTGGTAGCGCAGGCCCCAGTCGCCCCAGGCGCTGACCGGCTCGACCACCGCGCTGGCCGACCCGCTTGCGCGCCGGTAGTCGATCCGCACCTGCTGGCCGGCCTGGTGGTCGAGCTGCCGGGCCAGGTCGGCCGGCGAGCGCACCGCCCGGCCGTTGACCGCGGTGATGACATCACCCACCGCCAGCCCCGCGCCGGGCCGAGCCAGCGGCGAGCGATCGGCGGGCAATTCGGGATCGCTGCGGTAGATATGGGTGATGCGCAGACCCCCATCGACGGCCTCGAAGGCGCCGCCGAGGAAGGCCGGCGCACCGGCCTCCGGCTCGTCGGGATACTCGCCGCCGCGCACCTGCGAGTGCAGCACGCCGAGCTCGGCCACCATCTGGCCGAGCAGGTCGTCGAGCTCGCGCCGATCGCCGACGCGCTCGGCCAGCGGCGCGTAGCGCTCGCGCACGGCTTCCCAGTCCTGGCCACGCAGGTCGGGATCGAACAGCCAGTCGCGCTGCATGCGCCAGGCGTCGACGAACATCTGGCGCCATTCCTCGGCCGGGCGCACCGGCAGACGCCAGTCGTCCAGGCGCACCTGGTGCGGGCCGAGGTCACCGGGCGGCTTGGCCTGGGCGTCGACGATATACATCGCGCCGCCGGATTCGCCATAGAGCATGCGCGAGCGATCGGCCGACAGCTCGAAAAAGCGCACCCCGGTCGCAAAGGTCTCCAAAGTCGGCCGATCCGGCGCAAAGGCAATGGTCTTGAGCGCGCTGCCGCCGCCGTCGCGATCGAGCAGGTAAAGCCGGTCGCCGGCCGCGGCCAGGGCGCTGTAGTTGCCGGCGGCGACATCAACCTCGAACAGTCGCTGGGCCAGCCCGTCGAACTCGATCGCCGCCGGCTCGTCCCCGGGCGCTTCGGGCTCGACGCTCAGCTCGGTGCGCTCGGCCAGCGGAAAGGCGTTGCCCGGCTGCAGGGCGTAGGCGTAGATCCGGGTGCGCTTATCGAACATCGGGCCGAGGTTGCGATCGCCCCAGGGGCTGCCGGGCGTGGCCTGGAAATGACGGTTGGAGAGGAAATACAGCCAGCGCCCGTCGGGGCTGAAGGCCGGCGAAAAGCTTTCGTAGCGGTCGCTGCTGAGCACATGGGTCGCGCCGTCGGGCACTTCGATCAGCACCAGCTGGCGGCGCTGGACGGCCGTATCGGCGCGGATTACCGCCAGGCTGGCGCTGTCCGGCGCCCAGACGATGTCGCTGTAGCCGCTGCCGCCGGAGTCTTCCAGCAGGCGGTTGCGGCCGGTCTCCAGGTCGAGCAGCCACAACCGACCCGGGCGATCGTCGTGGGCAATATAGCGCCCGTCGGGCGAGACGATCAGACGCTCGCGCTGGGTCTCACCGTCGTCGGTCAGCGCTTCGCCGGCACCGCTGCCGTCGGCCGGAAAGCGCCAGATCTCCTGCTCGCCGGCGCCGACGACGATGGCGTAGACCCAGTCGCCGTCTGGACCGGCGACGGCCTGGCGCGCCCGGCTGCGCTCGGGCAGCGGCAGGTCGATGCGGCGCAGCGCACCGGTCCCGGCCAGGGTGACCTGGCCGCGCGCGGCAACCGCCACCCGACCGGCATCCGGCGCCAGACGGGCGCCATCGAGAAACTCCAGCGGTTCGGTCAGCCAGCGGGTCAGGCCGCGCGAACGATCGCTGGTCAACTCGATGGCCAGCGCTTGGTCCGCGCCGCTGGCGATGTCGAACACGCGCAGGTCGGCGCCGTGCTGGTAGACGATGCGCCCGTCGGCCAGGCTGGGCGAGCGCACCTCGAAGTCGGTGTGGAAGGTCAGCTGGGTTGGGTTGGACCCGTCGGCCTCCAGCCGCCACAGGTTGCCGGCGCCGCCGTTGGCGTCGCTGAGCAGGTACAGCTGGCCGTCCCACCACATCGGTGCTTCCAGGTTGCCGTCGAAGTCGGGCAGCAGGCGCTCGGCCTCCTCGTCACGCTCGGGGTGGAAGCGCCATAGCTGGGCCATGGCGCCGCCGCGGTACTCGCGCGCGTTGTCGGTGGTCAGGGCCAGGCCGAAGCGGGTGAAGTAGATCGTCCCGTCGGCGGCGAACGCAGCCTCGCGCGCATCCATCAGCGGCAGCTCGCGCACGCTGAGGGTGTCGGGATCGACCGCGCGCAGGACGGTGAACCAAGCCGGACCCGGCACGGTGTTGGTGGCATAAAGCACCTCGCCGTCCGGCGTCCACCCCTGGACGCTGACCTGGCCGCTTTCGAATGTCAGGCGCTTCGGCTCGCCGCCGCCGACCGGCATGACATAGACCGCCCGGCCGCCGCCGTAGCTGCCGTTGAAGGCCAGCCAGCGCCCGTCGGGCGAGATCGCCGGCTCGAGCTTGGGCTCGGCGTGGGTGGTCAGGCGCGCCGCGATACCGCCGTCGGCAGCCACCGTCCACAGGTCGCTTTCGGACACGAACACGATCCGCTCGCTGCCGGCGGCCGGCTGGTGGTAGTAACCCGGCACCGCCGCCAAAGAGGGCGCGGCCAGAACAAGAGACAACAGCAACACACACACGGCAAAACGCATCGAAAGACCTCGGAAAATTAGCCAAACCCGGCGGCCGACAAGAATACCCTGAGCCGCGACCACGACCGGTCGCGATTTTCATCCGTCTGTTCTCGGATTCTGAGAAACTGTACATTAATATAGTTATTTAAGACTCGCCGCCCAAGGAGTACCGGTCAATGCCAGAAGCACCGCCCCTGCAGCACCTGCTCAACCAGCGCAGCGATCTGTGGCGCGGGCGCCGGCGGCCGCAGGCGCGCCGTACAGGCAGCGGCCGGGCCGAGCTGGACGCCTGGCTGCCCGACGGCGGCTGGCCGTGCGGGCGCCTGGTCGAGATCCTGCCGACCTGCCTGGGCAGCGGCGAACTCGACCTACTCATGCCGCTGCTGGCCGAGCAGACCCGGCAGGGACAGCCGGTGCTGCTGATTTGCCCGCCGCTGGTGCCCTGCCCGCAGCGCCTGCATCGGGCCGGCATCGCCCTGGATCGGCTGGTGGTGGTCCGCGCACCCGACCAGGCCCTGTGGGCGGCCGAGCAGAGCCTGAAAAGCGGGGTCTGCGGCAGTGTGCTGGTCTGGCATCCGCGCGGCCGGGTCAATGCGCGCTCGATTCGCCGCCTGCAGCTGGCCGCCCGCGAAAGCGATGCGCCCGCCTTTGTCTGCTATCGCCCGAATCAGCCGCCGCCGTCGCTGTCGGCCCTGCGCCTGGGGCTGGCGCCGGGGCCTGAGCTGACCCTGCTGCGCGGCGACGGGCCAACCCGCAGCCTGCACCTGGGCCGGGCCAACGTGATCGAGCTGGCCAGCCGCCGCCGGCAGAGCGCCTCAGCGCCATGAGCCAGCCTGTCCGGGCCTCGCTGTGGGCCGGCCTGTACTGCCCCGGCCTGCCGCTGAGCGCGGTCTGGGACATCCAGCCCGGGATCGGCCCGGTTGCCGTGCACAGCCACCAGCGCGGCCAGGCGCGGATCTTTCAGGCCGGTCGCATCGCTCTCCAACACGGCGTTCGCACCGGCATGGGCCTGAGCCAGGCGCTGGCCCTGCTGCCGCAGCTGCAGAGTCGGCCGCGCAACCCGGCCATGGAGCAGCGCGCGCTCGAGCAGATTGCCCTGGCCGCCTATGGCCACAGCCACCAGGTGGTGGTGGCCCCGCCCGATACCGTGCTGCTGGAAATCGCCGGCAGCCAGCGCCTGCGCGGCGGCCTGCAGCCGCTGCTCGACCAGCTTGAAAAAAACCTCGTCCAGCAGGGTTTCCGGGTGCGCTGCGGCACCGCGGTGGTGCCGGCCGCCGCCCGGCTGCTGGCGCGCGTGGGTGAGCACGCCGACTCCCCCGAGCGCCTGCAGCACACCCTTGATGCGCTGCCGGTCGAGGCCCTGGGGCTGGCACCGAACCAGCAACAGGCGATCACCGGCTGCGGTCTGCGCCGGCTCGGCGAACTGGTGCGCATGGGCGCGCCGGAGCGCGCGCGCCGTTTCGGCAGCGCCCTGAACGCCGAGCTCGACCAGCTCTACGGTCGCCAGCCCACCCCGCTG
>JBMCIV010000140.1:0-4853 GCA_048616735.1 Wenzhouxiangella sp.
GGTGATGCGGGCCTGGTTGAAGATCGGGTCCCACTGATCGAAATTCAGGTTGCCGTCATCTGAGTTGGCCGAAAAACGACCGGTGGCCGCCATCTGCTGCTCCAGCGGCGCCTGGATGATCAGGGGGTTGAAGAAGGCCTTGGCCACCAGGTCGTCGTCGCGCTCGGAAGCCCGCGCGCCAATGGCGTAGCTGATGGTGGTATCGAGCCGGATGCTGACGTTGTCGGTGCTCAGGTCAATGGCGCTGGCCGGGTTGGCCGCCAGGGCCAGAGCCACCGCGCTTGCGAGCAGGCAGGGACGCACAATGCGAGACTGCCGAGGGTCTTGTTTTGCTTGGCGATTCATGGTTCGTCTCCCTGTCAGTCAGTCTCGATAAGCGAAGGATTGTCGATCACAACGGCAGCACCGCCGGACGCCACCATACTGCCCGCCTGGCCCTGCATTTCGGCCGTCACCGCGGGGGCAGCCGATGGATCGAGCAGCGAACCGTGCCCGCCCTGGAGCAGCCGAACCGCACCGCGGATTCCCAGCGGATCCTGGGTCGACGCGGTAATCGAATCCAGGCCCATGACCCGGATCAAAGGCTCGGTCCCCGAGAGTGGAGCGCCTTCAACCGCGTTGGGCACCACGCTGTCGCCGGCGACCTGCTGCAGCAGCACGCTGTTGGCCTCGACCGTCAGCGCGCCCCAGTTGACTGGGTCGGCGGAATCAACAACCGTTTGCGCGGCCAGCAGGAACTGGGCGAAGTCCGGGGTTCCCGGTTCGACGCCGGCCTCGGCCAGGCCGGCCCGAATCACCGGCCCGAACGTTTCTGAACCCGCCAGCAGATTGGCAATGCCGCCGCCGGGCACCGACAGCACCCCGTTGTTGACGGTCGGCTCGACGGCCAGGAACGGAACGCCGGCCATTGCCCCCAGGGACAGGCCGACGAAGTTGATGTTGGATCCGTCCAGGTCACCCAGACCGTCGCCGTCGAGATCGATGAAAGGCACATTAAGGGCCAGCGAGGACAGATCGACCTGGGCCTGGCGCAGGTTGTCGCGCGAGGTCAGCAGGCTCTGCAGATTGATGAACCACGCCCCTGAATCATCGATCATGCCGTCGGGGCCGGGTGCGCCGCTGTCGTTGTCGCGCAGATCCAGATTGAAGGTCCGCTCGCTGGCAATCTCGCCAAACGGCGTATTGCCGACGTAGAGCGGGTTGGTGACATCGGTGATGCCGTGCAGCGGCTTGTCGATGGCCACGACCGCAAACCCGATCGATGCCATGGTGTCGGCCAGCGCCAGCATCTGGCTGCGGTTGCCGGTAATGCCGTGCTGGAAGATGACCACCGGCCAGCCGGCCGCCGGTCGCACCTGGCCGGAGTTCGCGTTGGGAACGGTCATGACCATCGGCGCGGCCTGACGCGCGCGCTCGACCGGCAGCGGGTTGGCCACGGTGACGTTGGTCGATTCCGGATCCAATCCCAAGCCGTCGAAAGGCGGCACGTAGGCACCCGGCTCGGCCTGCCAGAAGCCGGTCAGCGGGGCTGCCGGGTTGTCCTCGCTCGGCACCGGCAGGAAATACGGCAGCTCGACCACGCCAAGGTACACATCGGCGATCCCGGGCGATGCGCCCGGCGGCAGCACGTCGGCCGTGGTCAGGCCGGTCGGCGCAACCTGGGTCGAGGTCGCACTCAAGGTCGAGCGAATGACGCCCAGCACCGGCGTGATCGCCTGGGTGGTGGCGGTAAACGACAGCACGATATCGTCGCGGTCGATGCCGGCCGAGGTCGCGGCCGTTTCCTGGGCGCTGATGAGCTGGCGCAACGGCTCCAGCGCCTGAGCCGTACCGTTGTCGAGCAGCGGGTCGGTGCTGTTGCCGTTTTCGTCGACCAGCGGCTCCAGGCGCTTGGCCAGGAAATAGGGCTGGGAGGGCGTTGCCGGATTGCCGCTGGTATCCAGGATCCCGTCGGTCACCACGGCCATGTAGCCGGTGTTTTCGGCCAGCGGGGTCAGCGGCAGCACCACCACGCCGCTGTCATCGCCCGGGTTGGCCAAGGCGACGTATTCAGCGCCCGGCGTCAGTTCCCGGTTGATCGACTCGACCGCGATGGTCCCGAAGACGAACTGCACCTCGAACATCCGGACCGTGCTGCCGGGTACCACGCTGTCGGGATCGATCGGGTCGGAGAATGAGAAGCTCCACGGGGCCACGGTGCTGAATCCGTCGAGCGCGTTCAGCGCCACCGACGGGTCGCCGAAGTCGGTCGGATCGGCCACCGGAATATTCAGGGTCAGATCTTCCGACCCGGAGCGCAGCAGGTTGTTGGGAAACGGCAGGACGCCCGCCGAAGGATCAAACTGCGCCGTCAGGGTCGCGGTGACCGGTTCGCCGTCGGGCTTTTCGGCCGGATTGACGGGCACTGCGCGATCGACATCAGAGCTCCCGCCGCAGCCAGCAAGCCATATCAGCGCCAGACCCAGGGCCGGTACCAGGCGTCTCTTCATCAGATTTTCTCCCCGAAGCAGAACTTCAAAAGTTTATGGAATCACAGATCGGGGTCGAGCCCGCCTGTTTATTTCGCTCGTATGATATGAACAACAAGTTTTAATTTGCAAGCAACGATGAGTGAAAACTTCAAACCGGGCCGAAGCGGAGACCTGATCGCGGCGCTGGGCCCCGGCCTGTTGATGGCCGGCGCGGCCATCGGCGTCTCCCACCTCGTCCAGGCCACCCGGGCCGGCGCGGACTACGGGCTGAGCCTGCTCGGACTGGTCATTCTGGCCTGCGTTATGAAGTACCCGTTCATCGACTTCGGGCCGCGCTACGCGGCCGCGACGGGTGAGTCCCTGATTCGCGGCTACCAGCGCCTGGGGCACTGGGCGCTGGGTTTGTTTGTCCTGATCACGCTGGCGACGATGTTCATCATCCAGGCCAGCGTGACCCTGGTCACCGCCGGCCTGGCCGGCCTGGTGTTCGGAATCGATGCGACCATCACCCAGCTGTCGTTCGGCGTGCTGATCGCCTGCATCGCGGTGCTTGCCTTAGGACGCTTTGCCGCCCTGGACGGGCTGATGAAGATCATCATTGGCGCGCTGGCCGTCTCGACCACGGCCGCCGTGGTGCTGGCCATGGGAACACCTTCAGAGACCGTCAACCTCAACCCGTTCACTGGCCTGGACCAGGTCTGGACCGCCGCCGGCGTGGCCTTCGTGCTGGCCCTGCTCGGCTGGATGCCGATCCCGCTGGACGTCGCCGCCTGGCACTCGCTGTGGACGCTGGAGCGCGCCCGCCAGACGGGGGTTGCGCCGCGCGTCGAACACGCCCTCTTCGACTGCCGTTTCGGCTACGTCGGAGCCACCCTGACGGCGGTGATTTTTTTGCTGCTGGGGGCGCTGGTCATGCACGGCAGCGGCGAACGCTTTCCGGAGCAGGCGGTGGCGTTCTCGGGCCGGCTGGTGGATCTGTATGCCGCAAATCTGGGTGAATGGTCGCGGCCGCTGATCGCCATCGCGGCGCTGACGGCGATGTTTTCGACCACCCTGGCGGTCACTGATGCCTATCCGCGGGTGATCCGGGCCATGATCGAGGTCAGCGGCGCGGCCAGCGAGGATGCAACGCATCGCCAGCTGGATCTGCACCGCTCACGCTACGTCACCGCCCTGCTGATCGTCACCATCGGCGCCTTGATCATCATCGTCTACTTCGGTCAGCGCTTCACTTTGCTGATCGATTTTGCCACCACGGTATCGTTCCTGGCCGCTCCTTTGCTGGCGTGGCTTAACCTTCGCGTGGTCACCGCCGACTTCATGCCCGCCCGGCATCGTCCGGGCCCGGCCATGAGGGCGCTTGCCTGGACGGGGTTTGCGTTCCTGGTGGCTTTTTGCCTGATCTGGCTGGGCTGGCGAATTTTGTGATTCGCTTCAGCCCTGCGCTCTCCGCTCAACCGTTTCCAGCTTCAACCGGGTTCGGCAGACCCGGGTAGCCGGGCGCAAACGGCAGCCGCGCCGGGCGGCCGGCCTGGTAGCGCTCCATGTCCGCGCGCAAGTCGGGCCGCGCCTCGAGCTGACCGCGCTTGAGCGCCTCGAACAGGGCCTGGGCCTGGAGATCGATCGCGTCGTCGTAGCGCCCCAGCGCGGCGAAGACCATGGCCAGGGTCGCCGAGCTGTCGGCGGTCGGGGCGGCCTGGTAGACCGCCTCGGCCCATCCCAGCGCTTGTTCCAGATCGGCCGGTGCGGACTCAGCGCAGCTCGCGCGAACGCGGGCCAGCGCAGCCAGTACGTCACCATCGCCGGGAAAGCGATTGCGCAGCCGTTCAAGCGCCGTCGCGCCGCGCTCGCACTCTCCGGCTGCGAGCATGGCCAGCGCCGCCCAGAACCCGAAACGCGCGCTGTCGGCCCGTTCAATGTCGCCGAAAAGCCGGCTGAAGCGGCGCTCGGCTGCGTCAAACTCGCCGGCCTCCAACTCAACAAAGGCGAGCGCTTCGGCTGTCTCGGTCTGATCGGCATCCAGCGCCAGCGAGTCCTGGTAGGCCTGTTTTGCCGCCGGCAGCGCGCCCTGCAGCTCGCGCACCTGACCGAGCAGAAAATGCGCTTTTGCCGCGTCGACACCCAGGTCAACCCAGCGCTCGAACGCGGCCGCTGCTTCCTCCAGATCGCCCTGGCGGGCCACGATCTGGCCGTAGTTTTCGAGAATCACCGGATCGTCCGGCGCAAGCTGCACGGCAAGCGTCAGCAGACGCCGGGCCTCGTCCAGATCACCGGCATCGGCGCGCTGCAGTCCAACTTCGAGATAGAACTGGGGCGAGCGCGACTGTCTTTGAACGCGCTCGAGCACCGCATCGGCGATGGGTGCGCTATTCGGGCCGATCA
>JBMCIV010000141.1:0-4818 GCA_048616735.1 Wenzhouxiangella sp.
CCAGCCAGCCACCGAAGCTCGCTGCGGCAAGCTGAGCCCGATGGACCGCCAACAATCGCCAAGCAACCTGAATGACAAGGAATCTTCATGACTGATCACAAGCTACTGGTGCGCCGGGCCGCGGTGCTCGGCGCCGGCGTGATGGGTGCCCAGATCGCCGCCCACCTGACCGCCGCCGGGATCCCGGTCGATCTGTTCGACCTGCCCTCCGACGACAAGCAGCGCTCGAAGATCGCCGCCGGGGCCATCCAGAACCTGCTCAAGCTCAAGCCGGCACCGCTGGCCAGCAAGGATCTGGCCGCCTTCATTACCCCGCGCAATTTCGAAGACGACCTGGCCGAGCTTGAGCACTGCGACCTCATCATCGAAGCCATCGTCGAGCGCATGGACATCAAGAAGTCGCTCTACGAGAAAATCGGCCCGCACATCCACGCCGACGCCTTTTTCGTCACCAACACCTCCGGCCTGTCGATCACCGAGCTGGCCGGCGTGGTCCCGGATGCGCTCAGAGATCGTTTCTGCGGCGTGCATTTTTTCAATCCACCGCGCTACATGCACCTGGTGGAGTTGATCCCGCACCCCGGCACCGACGGCAAGGTCCTGGACCTGCTCGAGGATTTCCTGACCCGCAACCTGGGCAAGGGCGTGGTGCGCTGCCGCGACACCGCCAACTTCATCGCCAACCGGGTCGGCGTTTTCACCATGTGGTCGACCATGCATCATGCCCAGCGCCTCGGCCTGGGTTTCGACACCGTCGATGCGCTGACCGGCCCGGCCATCGGGCGACCCAAGAGCGCGACCTTCCGCCTGGCAGACGTGGTCGGGCTGCACACCATGGCCAACGTCATCCGGACCATGGACGCCAAGCTCACCGACGATCCCTGGCACGATCTGTTCAAGGCACCCGACTGGCTTGGAAAACTGATCGAGGCCGGCGCGCTGGGGCAGAAAGCCGGCGCCGGCGTGTTCCGCAAGGACGGCAAGGACATCAAGGTCTTCGACCCCGAAACCGGTGACTATCGGGCCACCGACTACAGCGTGCGTGACGAAGTCAAAGCGGTTCTTTCCATCAAGGATCCGGGCGAGAAGCTGGCCGAACTGGCCAAGTGCGAGTATCCCGAGACCGAATTCCTGTGGGCCATCCACCGCGACCTGTTCCACTACTGCGCCTACCACCTGGCCGAAATTGCCGAATCGGCGCGCGAGATCGACCTGGCCATGCGCTGGGGTTACGGCTGGAATTACGGTCCGTTCGAGCAGTGGCAGGCCGCCGGCTGGCAGCGGGTCGCCGATCTGATCCAGGCCGACGTCGAGGCCGGCAGCACCGGCGTAGACGCCCGCCTGCCCGCCTGGGTCAGCGACATCGACGGCGTCCACGGTCCGGACGGATCCTGGTCAGCGGCCAGGGGCGAAGTAAGCCCGCGGCCCGATCTGCCGGTCTACCAGCGCCAGTATCAGCCGGTGCGCCTGATCGGCGAGCCGTCGCCGAAGGGCCAGACCGTTCATGAGACCGACGCCATTCGTTTGTGGACGCTGCACGACGATGTCCTCATCGCCAGCCTCAAAAGCAAGATGGGCGTGATCGACACCGGCGTGGTCGACGGGCTCAACGAGGCGCTGGACAAAGCCGAGGCCGGATTCGACGGCCTGGTGATCTGGCAGCCGAAGGGCCCGTTCTCGGCAGGCGCCAACCTGAAGGCGGCCGCCGAGGCCATCCAGCGCGGTGACTACGACAGCGTTCGCGCGCTGGTCAAGGGGTTTCAGGAGGTCAATCTGCGCATGCGCTACGCCGCCATCCCGTCGGTGGCGGCCGTGCGTGGCCTGGCCCTGGGCGGCGGCCTGGAACTGGCCATGCACGCCAGCCGTCGCGTCGCCCATCTGGAAAGCTACATGGGCCTGGTCGAGGCCGGCGTCGGCCTGCTTCCGGCCGGTGGCGGCCTGGCCACGCTGGCTCTGCAGGTCAACGCCGATGTCGGCGCCGGCGACACCTGGCCGCTGCTGGAAAAACGCTACAAGCAGATCGCCATGGGTCAGGTTGCAGGCTCGGCCATGGAAGCGAAAGAACTGGGCTACCTGCGCCCGGAAGACCTGATCGTGCTGCACGAGCATGAACTGCTGCACGCCGCCCACGGCGTGATCCGCTCGCTGACCGCGGCTGGCTACCGTCCGCCGCTGGCCGACCGGACCTTCCCGGCCGCCGGCGATGTCGGCATCGCCACCATGAAGATGCTGCTGGTCAACATGCTCGAGGGCCACTTCATCTCTGAACACGACTTCGAGATCGGCGCGCGCATCGCCACCGCCATCTGCGGTGGTGCCATTGATCGCGGCACGCCGGTCAACGAACGCTGGCTGCATCACCTCGAGCGTGAGCATTTCCTCGAGCTGTGCGCCATGCCCAAGACCCAGGAGCGGATCGGACATATGTTGAAAACCGGCAAGCCATTGAGGAATTGATACCATGAGTGACGCCTACATCGTTTCCGCCGTCCGCACCCCGGTTGCCCGGGCGTTCAAGGGTGGCTTTCGCAACGTCCGCCCCGACGACCTGCTGGCCCATGCCCTCAGGCACGCCGTGGCCGAAGTGCCGGGCCTGGACCCGGGCCGGGTCGAGGACGTGATCGTCGGCTGCGCCATGCCCGAAGCCGAACAGGGCATGAACGTCGCCCGCATCGGCGCCCTGCTGGCCGGCCTGCCCGACAGCGTGCCCGGCGTGACCGTCAACCGCTTCTGCTCGTCAGGGCTGCAGACCATCGCCATGGCCGCCGACCGGATTCGCTTGGGCGAAGCCGACGTCATGATCGCCGCCGGCACCGAGACCATGACCATGGTCCCGATGATGGGCCACAAGGTGGCGATGAACCCGAAGGTGTTCGACGAAAACGAAAACGTCGCGATCGCCTACGGCATGGGCATCACGGCTGAGAAAGTGGCGCAGAAATGGAACGTCAGCCGGGCCGATCAGGACGAGTTCGCCTACCGCTCGCATCAAAAGGCGATCGCGGCCATCGACGGCGGCGAGTTCACCGAGATCCGGCCCTACACCGTCACCAGCCGCGTACCTGACCCGAAAACCGGCCAGGTCCGCGAAATCGAAACCCTGGTCGACACCGACGAGGGACCGCGCCGCGATACGTCGCCGGAAACCCTGGCCAAGCTCAGAACCGTGTTCGACGCCAAAGGCTCGGTGACCGCGGCAACCAGTTCGCAGATGTCTGACGGCGCAGGCGCCCTGGTGCTGGTATCCGAGCGCGTGATTAAAGAACTCAATCTCGAGCCGCTGGCCGTCTTCCGGGGCTTCTCGGTCGCCGGCGTGCCGGCCGAAATCATGGGCATTGGTCCGATTGAGGCGATTCCAAAGGTGCTCAAGCAGACCGGAATTGGGAAAGACGACCTGGACTGGATCGAACTCAACGAAGCCTTTGCCGCGCAGTCATTGGCGGTGATGCGGACCGTGGAACTCGATCCCGACAAGGTCAACCCCCTGGGCGGCGCCATCGCCCTCGGCCACCCGCTGGGCGCGACCGGGGCGATCCTGGCCGCCAAGCTGGTCCACGGCCTGCAGCGCCGGCAGCAGCGCTACGGCATGGTCACCATGTGCATCGGCACCGGCATGGGCGCGGCCGGAATCTTCGAGCGGGTCTGACCCGCTTAGTCGCGGAAATCGCGGACTTCGGCGGCGCCGGAGTCCCAGCGTGGATCATGGGCCGCCTCGACGCGGTCTTCGGTCTTATCCCACATCAGCGCGTGCATGTTGCCCCAGGGCAGCAGGCGCGTGCTCACCTGGTGCCCGAGCGCCTCCAGCGCGGCAATCTCCTCGCTGCTGAGCGCCCCGCGTTCGATCTCGATCTCGTCGGGCTGGTACTGATGATGGAAACGCGGCAGCCCGACCCAGGATTCGGGCCCGTTGCCGTCGATGAAATCGAGGATGCCAAGCAGCACCGTGGTGATGATGCGCGACCCGCCCGGCGTTCCGAGCACGGCGATGCGCTGGTCGGACTTGACGATGGTCGGGGCCATCGACGACAGCATGCGCTTGCCCGGCTGAATTTCGTTGGCGTCGAAGCCGATCAGGCCGAACTCGTTGGGCACGCCCGGGGCGGCGGAGAAATCATCCATCTCGTTGTTCAGCAATACCCCGGTCCCCGGCGCGACATAGCCCGAGCCAAAAGCCAGGTTGATGGTCAGGGTCCCCGAAACCAGGTTGCCTGCAGCGTCCATGACCGAGAAATGGCTGGTGTGATCGCCCTCGGGCAGCAGATCGGGGTCGGCGGCGAGGCTGGATGAGGGCGTGGCCCGGTCCAGACGAACGCCGGCGCGCAGACCGGCCGCGTAGTCCCGGCTGAGCAATAGACCGGTCGGAATATCGACGAAGTCGGGGTCGCCCAGGTAGAGCGCGCGATCGCGATAGGCCCGGCGCATGGCCTCGACCAGCAAATGGGTTCGCTCTACATGCGTGAGCGCTGACAGCTCGTAGGGCTCGATCAGGTTCAGCATCTGGGCGATGGCGATGCCGCCTGAGGACGGCGGTGCGGCTGTCAGCAGTTCGTAGCCCCGATAACGCGCGCCAATGACGTCGCGCTCGACGACCCGGTAGCCGGCCAGGTCTTCCAGCGTCCAGATGCCGCCGGCCGCGCGCGCGCCGGCGACCAGTTTTTCTGCCACCGGCCCGCGGTAGAAACCGTCAAAGCCCTGGTCGGCCAGGCGGCGCAGGGTTTCTGCCAGATCGGGCTGGCGAATGATGGCGCCAATCTTGGGCACCGCGCCGCCCGGCATGAAGATCGCTGCCGTCTCCGGCCAGCGCTGCATGACCTCGGC
>JBMCIV010000142.1:0-4814 GCA_048616735.1 Wenzhouxiangella sp.
TGGCGGCTGGAAATGTCGGTGCTGGTTCTGTCCGGACTGGTGCTGGCGCTGTGGGTCGCGCTGGCTGTGCTGATGGCCCTGGTCAGGCTGCCGGGTCGGGCAGCGCGCCGGATGCGCGAGGCGCGCCATCGGCGCCAGCTCGAAAAGGGCTTCCTGGCCCTGGCCGAAGGCGACTGGCGTCAGGCTGAGACCTCCCTGCAGCGTGCGCTGGAGCATCGGTCGTCCACCGCCGGCTACCTGGCCGCGGCGCGAGCCGCCGAGGGCCAGGCCGATCCCGACGGGCGCGACCGCTGGCTGCAGCTGGCCGATGCGCGTTTTGGCCGGCGCCATTTCGCCACGGGCCTGGCGCGTGCCCGAATGCTGGTGGCGGAAGGGCGTGCTACTGACGCCATCGCGGTGCTCGAGGATCTGCATCTGAAAAAACCGGCCCACCAGGGCGTCCTGCGGCTGCTGCTGCAGGCCTACCAGGATGCCGGCCGCTGGCGCGATCTGCGTTTGCTGACCCCGGCCCTGTACAAGGCCGACATCGTCGACGCGCGGCGCCGCGACGAGCTGGCGGTGCACGCCGGCGTGCGCGAGCTGGAGCAGACCGAGCACGTTGCCGCCCTGGAGTCGGCCTGGCGCGCCCTGTCCAGACGCCAGCGAGCACAGCGCGACCTGGTTTTGGCCTACGCCCGCAGAGCCTCTGAGCTGGGTCGATCGGCGCTGGCCGGTACCGAGCTGAAGCATTTGCTTGATCAGGGGCCGGACACCGAAGCGCTGCGCGTTTATGCCCTGGTCGAAGCCGGCGATCGGCCCGCCCGCATCCGCGACTGTCGGCGCTGGCTGGA
The DNA here is from genome assembly GCA_048616735.1 of Wenzhouxiangella sp. Lineage (GTDB taxonomy): Bacteria > Pseudomonadota > Gammaproteobacteria > Xanthomonadales > Wenzhouxiangellaceae > Wenzhouxiangella. The sequence goes on from JBMCIV010000142.1 coordinate 831, forward strand.
AGCCCATCCCGACCACCCCGGTCTGCACCTGGCGCTGGGCATGATGCTGCTCGACGAGCGCGAGTACGACCAGGCCCGAGAGCACCTGGAAAAAGCCGTCGCGCGCCAGCCCGATGGCGATGCCTACGCCCTGCTGGGGCGCATCCTGGACCGCTCCGGGCGCCTCGAGGCGGCGACCCAGTGCTACCGCAATGCGCTGCGCATCAAAAGCGGTCGCGGGGCCGAACCGCTGCCCCCGCCCGAGAGCCTTGGCGGCGGCGAAGACGAGGCGTCATCGACCTGACACCAACGGAACCTGCTGGCTTCGTTACAGTCGAAGCAGACAGCGTGGAACAAGCGCTTGAAATCCGCTGTGGCGATGTTATCTCCACGGCGGACTGCTACACTTAGCAAGTTTAGTATTACGGGAGTGTTGGATGACGAATCAGCTTGTACCAAGTCACCTGCTGGCACCGGCCGGTACCGGCTCCCTGGATGCCTATATCCAGGAGGTCAATCGCCTGCCGGTTTTGAGCCTGGATGAAGAGCAGGACCTGGCGCGCCGGTTCCGCGACGAGGAGGACCTGGACGCAGCCCGGCGCATGGTCATGGCGCACCTGCGCTTTGTCGTGCACGTTGCGCGCGGCTACGCCGGCTACGGCCTGGCGCTGGGCGACCTGATCCAGGAAGGCAATATCGGCCTGATGAAGGCGGTCAAGCGCTTTGATCCGGACCAGGGCGTGCGCCTGGTCTCGTTCGCCGTTCACTGGATTCGCGCCGAGATTCACGAGTTCATCCTGCGCAACTGGCGCATCGTCAAGGTGGCCACCACCAAGGCCCAGCGCAAGTTGTTTTTCAATCTGCGTCGCCAGAAAAAGCGCCTCGGCTGGCTCAACCAGACCGAGGTCAACCGGGTCGCTGAAGACCTCGGAGTCAAACCCGAAGTCGTGACCGAAATGGAGTCGCGGCTGTCGGGCCAGGACATCGGTTTCGACCTGACCAACGACGACGAAGATTCGTCCTACGTGGCCCCGGCGGCCTACCTGGAAGGCCTGACGGTCTCGCCCCACGATGCGGTCGAGGCCCAAGACTGGGAAGACCACCACCACAACCTGCTGTTCGACGGCATTGGCGATCTCGACGAGCGCTCGCGCGACATCATCCAGAGCCGCTGGCTGGTCGATCCCAAAATCACGCTGCAAGAACTGGCCGACAAGTACGGGGTTTCCGCCGAGCGCATCCGGCAGCTCGAATCGGCCGCCTTGAAAAAGCTCAAGGCGCGCTTCGAGGCCTGAGCTTTCAAGCTGACGGCCGCGTCTCAGGCGCGGCCGATCAGGATTGGTTCGGGCGCCAGGCGAACCCCGAACGCGTCTTCGACGTCGTCGCTCAGGGTGGCGATCAGCCGCTTCAGCTGGCTTGCCGTGGCCCCGCCACGGTTGATCAGCACCAGCGCGTGGCGCGGATAAACCGCGGAGTCCCCAATCCCTTTTCCCTTCCAGCCGCGCTGCTCGATCATCCAGCCGGCGCCCAGCTTGACTTGTCCATCGGGCAGGTGCCAGTGGGGCAGCGCCGGGTGGTCGGTCAGGAGCCGGGCGGCAAACCCGGCGCTGACCACGGGGTTTTTGAAGAAGCTGCCGGCATTGGCCAGCCGACGCGGATCGGGCAGGCGGTGACGGCGCAGGCGCATCACCGCCGCGGCCAGCTGGCGTGGTCCGGGCTGGCGCTGACCGCCGTCGCGCGCCAGCTCCTCGGCCAGGCTCCGGTAGCCGGTCTGGGCGACGAAGCGATGCTGCAGAATCAGCGTAATGGCGGTAATCAGAAAGCGTCCCTGGTCGCGATCCCTGAAGCGGCTGGCGCGGTAGCCGAAGCCGCACTCGGCGGCCGGGATTTCGCGCATGCAGCCGTTTAGCCAGTCCCAGACGGTGACCGATTCGAGTACGTCGGCAATCTCGACGCCGTAGGCACCGATGTTCTGGATCGGCGCTGCGCCCGCCGAGCCTGGAATGAGCGCCAGGTTTTCGATGCCGTGCAGGCCCCGGTCCAGGCACCAGCGCACCAGTCCATGCCAGTTCTCACCGGCCGCGACGCGTACGCGGCTGGCTTGGCTGCCGGCGCGCTCGACCCAAACGCCGCGCAGACGGTTGACCAGCACCGTGCCCGGCCAGTCGTCGAGAAAAACCGTGTTCGAGCCTTCGCCGAGCACCAGCAGCGGCTGGCGCACGCTGAGACGGGGCAGCTGATCGACGTGATCGACGACCACCAGCTCGGCGGCGCGAGCCGGCAGCCGGAAGGTGCTCAGCCGGTCCAGCTCGGCGTTGACGCGGCGCTCAGGCTGCGGCACGGGGCGTGGTGGTGGCCCAGGCGCGGGTGCAGTCTCGGATCAGTCCGGGCCCTTCGTAGATAAAACCGGTGTAGAGCTGGACCAGGTCGGCCCCGGCGGCCTGCTTGGCGCGGGCATCTGCGCCCGAATGCACGCCGCCGGAAGCCAGGATGGGAAAGCCGGCGCCCAGACGCTCGCGGGCGCGGGCCAGAATCCGGGTCGAGAGGTCCATCAGCGGGCGTCCGCTCAGGCCACCGGCCTCATCGGCCCGGGCGTGTCCGGCCACGGCGGCGCGGTCCAGCGTGGTGTTGGTCGCGATCAGACCGTCGAGGCCGGAGCGGCCGATGACCTCAAGCGCTGCATCCAGCGCGTGTTCATTCCAGTCCGGCGCGATCTTGACCACGATCGGGCGGTACATCTCGTGCTTGGCTTCCAGCGCGCTGCGGGTCTGGACCAGCTCGGCCAGCAATTCCGCGAGCAGCCCGGTGTCCTGGAGCTCGCGCAGTTTGGGGGTGTTGGGCGAGGAGATGTTGACGGCGATGTAATCACACCAGGGGTAGAGCTTTTCGACGCAGGCGCGGTAATCGGCGCCCGCCTGGTCGGTGGGGGTGTCTTTCTGGCGCCCGATGTTGGCACCGACCACGCCGCTGTAGCGCGCCTGCTTGAGGCGCTCGACGAGGTGGTCGACGCCCTTGTTGTTGAAACCCATCCGATTGATGATGGCCTCGTGTTCGGGCAGCCGGAACAGGCGCGGCCTGGGGTTGCCGGGCTGGGGCTTAGGCGTGACCGTGCCGACCTCGATATGGCCGAAGCCGAGTGCGCCCAGGGCGTCGATGAAATCGCCGTTCTTGTCGAAGCCGGCGGCCAGCCCGACCGGGTTGGGAAGGCGCAGTCCCATCAGCTCGAGCGGATAGTCGGGGCGCGCTCCGGCGAAGATCCGGCTCATGCCGGTCAGGCGCCCGGCCGCCATGGCGTGCACGGCAACCTCGTGCGCCGCCTCCGGCGACAGCAGGAACATCCCTTTTCTAAGCCAGCGATACATGGCTATTGATCCGCCTTTCGCGGCTGGGGACCTCGGTCCCGCGCCGCTTCAGAGGTCGAACTTGATGCCCTGGGCCAGCGGCAGCTCGGTCGACCAGTTGATGGTGTTGGTCTGGCGGCGCATGTAGGCCTGCCAGGCGTCCGAGCCGGACTCGCGCCCGCCGCCGGTCTCCTTTTCGCCGCCGAAGGCGCCGCCGATCTCGGCGCCGGAGGTACCGATATTGACGTTGGCGATGCCGCAGTCGGAGCCGCGGTGCGACAGAAAATATTCGGCCGCGCGCACGTCGGTGGTAAAGATGGCCGAAGACAGGCCCTGGCGGACATCATTGTGCAGCTTCAAGGCCTCTTCCAGGGTCTTGTAGCGAATGACGTACAGAATCGGCGCGAAGGTTTCTTCCTGGACGATGTCCCAGTGGTTCTCGGCCCGGATGATGGTCGGCTCTACGTAAAAACCTTCGCCCTCGATCCGCAGGCCGCCGGCGAGGACTTCGCCGCCGGCTTCGCGGGCGCGCTTGACCGCCTGCTCGAAGCGCTGGACGGCTGCCTCATCGGTCAGCGGGCCCATCAGCGTGTCGGGCTCCAGCGGGTCGCCGATGCGGACCTGGCGGTAGGCCTTGACCAGGGTCTCGGTGACCTCGTCGGCG
>JBMCIV010000143.1:0-4795 GCA_048616735.1 Wenzhouxiangella sp.
GATGTACGTGGCGGCCCAGTTCCAGGGCGCCGGGGCGACCTTTTCGGCCACCTTCGGCTGGCCGATCGCGGGTTCCATCCTGCTCGGGGCGACGATTATCCTTTTCTACACCCTGATCGGCGGCTTCTGGGCGGTCAGCGTCACCGACAGCATCCAGGGTGCGCTGATGGCGCTGACCGCCGTCCTGCTGCCGGTCGCGGCCCTGATCGCCCTCGGGGGTCCGGCCGGCTTTGTCGACGAGCTGCAGGCGGTCTCGACGCCCGAGCAGCTCAGCTTCAGCGGCGCCCAGGCCGGTCTGGCCGGCCTGGGCGTGATCGTCGGCTCGCTGGCGATCGGCATCGGCACTTTCGGCCAGCCCCAGCTGCTGGTCCGCTTCATGGCCTTGCGCGACGAACGCGCCCGGCGCCAGGCGGCGTGGCTGACCACGGGCTGGTATGGCCTGGTGTTTTTCGGCATGGTCTTCGCAGGCCTGGCCGGGCGCGTCCTGAGTCCGGGCCTGGAAAATCCGGAAATGCTGTTCTTCGGCCTGACCGAGACTCTGTTTCATCCGGTTTTCGGCGCCATCCTGATGGCCGCCGTGCTCTCGGCCATCATGTCCACGGCCGACAGCCAGCTGGTGGTCTCGGCCTCGGTGCTGGCCCATGATATGGGGCTGGGGCGGCGCTTTCCCGGCCGCCAGATGCTGATCACCCGGGCCAGTGTGGCCTTCGTGGTGGTGCTGGCGGTGGCGGTGGCGGCTTTTCTGCCGGCCCAGATCTTCGACCGCGTCTTGTCGTCCTGGATCGCCCTGGGCTCGGCCTTCGGTCCGCTGGTGTTCGTGCGCCTGGCCGGGCGGGGAGTGGATGCCCGGGCGGCGCTGGTCTCGATTCTGACGGGCTTCGTGCTGGCCGTGGGCCTGCCGCAGCTGCTCGATTCTGCCGGCATGGTGGTCGAACGCACGCTGCCTTTCATCGCCGCGCTTGGCGTGCTTTTGCTTGCCTCCCCGGGCCGGGGTGTCCGGACCGGGGCTGGAGGCGGGCGGTAAGGGCCGGGAAGGCTCGTCAATCGGACAGCAGTGTCCCGGCCTGTTCCAGCCGCTCGAGCGCAGCCTGGGAGTAGCCGCAGGCGCCGAGCACTTCGCGGTTGTGCTGTCCCAGGTTCGGCAGGCGCGGGTCGGCATCGCCGGGTTCTTCGGTGTAGCGGATCGGGATGCCGATGTGGTCGTTGCCGTGCGCGTCCTGCCAGCGCATGCGGCGGTGGCGGACCGGGTGCTGGTTGAAGGCTTCATGTAGGTCGAGCACCGGGGCCCAGCACACGTCGATAGCGGCCAGCAGGCTGTCCCATTCGGCCAGGGATTTCTGGGCGAACGTCCGGTCGAGGAAATCAACCAGCGGCTGCTGGTGTGGGCCGGGTCCCTGGGCGTGCAGCGGGGCCAGGTCTTCGCGGCCCAGGGCGCTGAGCAGGTTGACCACGAACTTCTGCTCGCTGCCGCCCAGGGCGAGGTAGCGACCGTCTTTGGTCCGGTAGGTCCGGTAGAAGGCGTTGCCGCCGAACGAGCGCTCGGGCGGTGGCTGGGGCGCCCGATTCTCGGCGAATACCGGCCCGGTGACATTCGGCGTCCAGGCCATCAGGCTGTCGAGCATGGCGATATCGACGAAGTCGCCGCGCCCGGTCTGCTGGCGCCGCAGCAAAGCCATCAGGACGCCGGACAAAGCCATCAGCGAGGCCGTCATGTCGGCCGCCGGTACGTGCGGATTGATCGGCCGCCCCTGGGCGTCGATGTTGCAGGCGACCAGGCCGCTCAGGGCCTCGACCGCCAGGTCGTGGGCCGGACGGTCACGCAGCGGCCCGTCCTGGCCGAAGGCGGAAATCGAGCAGTAGATGATACCGGGATTGACGGCGCGCACGGCGTCGTAGTCGATACCCAGGCGCTTGGCTACGCCCGGGCGGAAGGCTTCGATCACCACGTCGCAGCCGGCCGCGACCTCGAGCAGGGCGTCGCGCCCGGCGCTGTGCTTTAAGTTGATGCAGATCGATTTCTTGCCGCGATGGGTGTTGCGGAACCACACCGAGGCGCCGTTTTGCTTCAGTCCGACCTCGCGCACCGGCTCTCCGCCGGGGGGTTCGAGCTTGATCACCTCGGCGCCGTGGTCGGCCATCATCAGGGTCAGATGCGGGCCGGGCAGGAACAGGCTCAGATCGAGCACGCGAAGGCCTTCAAGTTTCATGGCTCAGGGACCAGGGACCAGGGACCAGGGCTGTCACTTTGTGGGCTCCAGCAGATCTTGGATTTGGGTGTCGCTGTAGCCGAGTTCGCGCAGCAAGGCCTCGCTGTCGGCGCCCAGGGAAGGGGCAGGGCGCGAGACCGGGCGCTCGCCGTTGACCTTGATCGGGCAGGAGAGTTTTTTCAGCCCCGGCTTTTGCGGATGGTCCATATTCTGGATCATGCCGACCTGGTCGACGAACGGGTTGTCCAGCCCCTGCCTGAGATCGTTGACCGGTGCGACCGGGATGTTGCCTGCGAAGAGATCCATCCACTCGGCCGTGGTCCGGGTCATGAAGGCCGCGTCCAGCTCTTCGGTCAGCGCATCGCGGTGGGCGCGCCGGGCCGGGATGTCGATAAAGCGCGGGTCTTCGATCAGCTCGGGGCGACCCAGCCCGCGGCACAGTTCTTCCCAGAACTTGGGCAGCATGCACAGCACGTAGATCCAGCCGTCGGCGGTGCGGTAGCTCTGGGCCGGCACGGTGGCTGGGTGCGCGCCCCGGGGCAGGCGGGTGGTGACGTGGCCGTTGTTCAGGTACCAGGTGGCGGGATAGCTGAGCTGGTGCAGGGCGACATCGAACAGGCTGACATCGACATCGCAGCCCCGGCCCGAGCGCTGAGCGCCGAGCAGCCCGGCGAGCAGGGCGATGGCCATGTTCATGCCGGTCATGAAATCGACCACCGACAGGCCGAAGCGCGCCGGCGGCGTGCCGGGTTCGCCGGTCAGGTGGCAGAAACCGGCCTCGGCCTGCATCAGGTAGTCGTAGCCCGGCCAGCGCGCGCGTTCGTTGTCGCGCCCGTAGGCTGAAAGGTGGGCACAGACGATGGATGGCTTGATGGCCTTGAGGCTGGCGTAGTCCAGTCCCAGCCGGGCCGGCAGATCGCCACGCAGGTTGTTGAGCACGCCGTCGGCCGTGGCGACCAGTTTTTCCAGCACCTCGCGGCCGGCGTCCGACTTCAGGTCCAGCACCAGGCTTTTCTTGTTGCTGTTGAAGGTCTGGAAGAACTCGCTGTCGGCCTCGCCGATGGTAAACGGACTGGTGCGGCGCGAGACGTCGCCGCCGTCGGGTGATTCGATCTTGATGACTTCGGCGCCGAGCTCGGACAGGTACTGCGATCCATACGGCCCGGCACCGTACTGTTCGACAGCAACGATGCGAAAACCGGTCAGCGGGAGATACTGGCTCATGCGCGCGAACTCATTCCTGGTGGCGGCCGATCAGCTGCTTGGCGATGATCAGGCGCTGGATCTCGTTGGTGCCTTCGCCGATGCACATCAGCATGGCGTCACGATAAAAGCGCTCGATCTCGTATTCGACCGAGTAGCTGTAGCCGCCGAAGATGCGCATGGCCTCGTTGGCGCAAAACACACCGGCCTCGGTGGCGAAGTACTTGGCCATGCTGGCTTCCAGATCGCAGCGCTCGTTGGCGTCGTACTTCTTCGCCGCTGACTCGATCAAAAGCTTCGAGGCCTCTACCTGGCAGGCCATCTCGGCCAGCTTGAGCTGGATGGCCTGATGGCCCGAAATGGGTTTGCCGAAGGCCTTGCGGTCGAGCGAGTAGTCCATCGCCATCTTCAGCGAGCCCTCGGCGATGCCGCAGCCGCGGGCGGCCACGTTGATGCGTCCCAGCTCCAGACCGCCGGCGGTCTGGTAGAAGCCCTGGCCCTCGACCTCGCCGAGCAGGTTTTCGGCCGGTAAGCGGTAGTCGTCGAAATTGACCTCGCACGAGTCGATCGAGCGGTAGCCGAGTTTCTTGAGTTTCTTGCCGACCGTGTAGCCGTCGGCTTTTTCGGCGATGAACAGGCTCATGCCCTTGTGCCGCGGCTCGGCCTCGGGGTCGGTCTTGGCCAGCAGCAGCAGCACGTTGCCGTTGAGCGAGTTGGTGATCCAGGTCTTGGAGCCGTTGATGATGTAGTCATCGCCTTGTTTTCGGGCCACGGTGCGGATGGCCTGCAGGTCCGAGCCGGCGTTGGGTTCGGTCAGGGCGATGCCGCCCCGAAGCTCACCGGTGGCCAGGCGCGGCAGGTATTTCTCCTTTTGCGCTTCGGTGCCGCAGCGCTCGATGGCCGAGGCCAGGATCAGGTGCGAGTTGAAGATCCCGACCGGCGCCATCCAGGCGGCAGAGACCTTGATCACGATCTTGGCGTAGGCGCTGGCCGATAAACCCAGCCCCCCGTACTGCTGGCCGATGGTTGCACCGAACAGCCCCAGCTCTTTCATCTGCTCGACCAGGTCATGCGGATACTCGTCGGCCTGGTCGTGGTGCTGGGCGATGGGCTTGACCGCCTCTTCGATCCAGCGATCGATGGCGTCGAACAGGGCCTGTTCGTCTTCGGCGTTCCAGCGTTGCTCGATCTGTGCGTTCATGGTCTGTTCGTCCTTGGATTGTTCAAAGCCTGCTCCCGCCCCGCTCGCTGTCTTCCTTACCAGCGCCGACCGCCGTCGCTAATAGCCCGCCCGGTCCTCGATGCTGTGACCTCGGCGGGCGATCAGCATGCTGCGGCTGAAGGTGCAGACCACCTTGTCATCCTGGTTGAAGCCCGTTGTCTTG
>JBMCIV010000144.1:0-4793 GCA_048616735.1 Wenzhouxiangella sp.
GTCGGCCATTTTCTGGGCCAGCGGGGCGTCGTAGAGCATCACCGGCACGATCGGGTGATCGCCCGGCTTGATGTCGAACCCGGCCGCGGTCATGGCCTCGCGGAAGAAGCGGGTGTTTTCTTCCAGCCGGTCGCGCAGCGCGGTCGAGGCGTTGAGCATTTCGAACACCTTGATGCTGGCAGCCACCAGCGATGGCGCCAGCGAGTTGGAAAACAGGTAGGGACGCGAACGCTGGCGAAGGATGTCGATCACGGGCTGGCTGGCTACGGTAAACCCGCCCATGCCGCCGCCCAGTGCCTTGCCCAGGGTCGAGGTAAAGATGTCGACCTTGTCGAGCACGCCGTGGTACTCGGCCGACCCGCGGCCGGTCGGGCCGAAAAAGCCGGTGGCGTGACAGTCATCGACCATCACCAGCGCATTGTAGCGCTCGGCCAGGGCGGTGATTTCGTCCAGCTTGGCCACGTAGCCGTCCATCGAAAACACCCCGTCGGTGGCGATCATGCGGGTGCGCTTATCCTGCGTGTTGCGCAGGATTTCTTCCAGCGCCGCCATGTCCGAATTCGGATAGCGATGCCGCTCGGCCTTGCACAGTCGGATGCCGTCGATGATGGAGGCGTGGTTGAGCTGGTCGGAGATGATCGCGTCTTCCGGCCCCAGCAGCGGCTCGAACAGGCCGCCGTTGGCGTCGAAGCAGGCCGCGTAGAGGATGGCGTCGTCCTTGCCGAAGAAGTCCGCGATGGTTTGCTCCAGGCGCTTGTGCAGATCCTGGGTGCCGCAGATGAAGCGCACTGAGGCCAGGCCGAAGCCGTATTCGTCAAGCGCCGTGCGGGCGGCGTCTAGGATGTCGGGATGGTCGGCCAGGCCGAGGTAGTTGTTGGCGCAGAAATTGAGGACCTGGCCGGCCTCGGCGGTTTCGATTTCTACGCGCTGCGGGGTCGTGATCGAGCGCTCGCGCTTGTACAGGCCGTCGGCGTCGATGCGGGCGAGTTCCTGCTCGAGGCGGGAAAGAAAGGCGGTATCGGTCATGGTGGCTGCCTGAAGATCAATTCCAACCCGGCATTGTAGGCCAGCGCGGTATCGGCTGGCTCATGATGCGCCGGGTGTGCTTGTGGCGGCGCCGATGGTACGATGTCCTTCTGGTTGCAAACGCTGGAGTCAAACCATGTCGCGATGGATGCTTGTTCTTGTTGCCTGCGCCGGGCTGGCCTCATCCGCCTGGGCAGACGACTTCGCTATGTCGGCCACCGAAGCCTTCGAGACGGTCAACGAGCCTGACCGCAACGTGCTGTTCATCGACGTGCGCGACCCGGTCGAGATCATGTTTATCGGCTGGACCGACAGCGTCGATATCAACATCCCGTTTCTGCTGGTCGATCGCAACGGCTGGAACGCCGACAGCGGCTCCTTCCCGATGCCGCGCAACCCGGATTTCGCCGAACAGGTGGAAGCGGCGCTGGCCGAGCGTGGGCTGGCGCGCGATGCGCTGATCATCACCATGTGCCGTTCGGGCAGCGGTCGCGGCGAACCCAGCGCGCGCTTCCTGCACGAGGCCGGGTTTCCCAACGTCCGCTACGTCCGCCACGGTTTTCAGGGAGATCGGATCGAGCAGGGCGAGCGCGCCGGCATGCGGCTGAAGAACGGCTGGCGTAACGAAGGTCTGCCGTGGCAGCCGCGCATGAATCCCGACAAGATTTACCGTCCGGGCACCTGAGCGCCCGGGCGGTCGGGTGCTCAGGCCGCCTGAACCTCGCCGGTCCAGTCGCACACCACCTTGCCGCACTCGCCGGCCGCCATCAGCTCGAAGCCGGTTTCGAACTGCTCGATCGGCAGCTGGTGGGTCAGCGCCTTGTGTAGGGGGAAGCCGGTCAATACCATCTGGGTCATCTTGTACCAGGTCTCGTACATGCGCCGCCCGTAGATGCCGTGGACCTGCAGGCCCTTGAAAATGACCTGGTCCCAGTCCACACCGGCGCCCTTGGGCAGGATGCCCAGCAGGGCGACGCGACCGCCGTGATACATGCAGTGCAGCAGATCGCCGAAGGCGTGTGGGTTCCCTGACATCTCCATCCCGACGTCAAAGCCGTCGATGCTGAGCTCTTGAAGAATGTCGCGCAGGCTTTCGCGGGTGACGTTGATGGTGCGCGTGGCGCCCATGTCTTTCGCCAGGGCCAGGCGATGGTCGTTAACGTCGCTGATGACGATATGGCGCGCGCCCACGTGTTTGGCGATGCCGGCGGCCATGATGCCGATCGGGCCGGCGCCGGTGATCAGCACGTCTTCGCCGACCAGATCGAACTGCAGCGCGCAGTGGGCGGCGTTGCCGAAAGGATCGAAGAACGCGGCCAGTTCGGAGGGAATCTCGTCCGGGATCGGCCACAGGTTGCTGGCCGGCACGACCACGTACTCGGCAAAAGCGCCGTCGCGATTGACGCCGATCCCTTCGGTGTGCGGGCAAAGATGGGGCTTGCCGGCGCGGCAGTTGCGGCACACCCCGCAGACCACGTGACCCTCGGCCGATACACGCTGGCCCTCGCTGTAGCCGCGCACGCCTTCACCGATGTCGATGATGCGCCCGACGAACTCGTGGCCGATGATCAGCGGCGGCTTGATCGTGCGCTGCGCCCATTCGTCCCACTGGTAGATGTGCAGATCGGTGCCGCAGATGGCGGTCTTTTCAAGCTGGATCAGGACTTCGTTGGCGCCGGGTGCCGGGATGGGAACTTCGCGCATTTCCAGGCCGGGTGCCGCGCTGGGCTTGACGACGGCTCGCATGCTGGCGGTCATCGAAGATCTCCGGGTAAGAACAGCCCGCAAGTATAGTTGATCTTGGTTTCTGTCGCGTTGCAACGGGCGCTGCTGGCGGCATTTCGGGCATCTTCAGCGGCGTGCTGCACGGCTGGTTAGGGCGGCTCGCCGGCTTCGTCGGTCCAGGGGAAGTTCTCGGACTCCATGGATTCCTGGTAGTCCCCGATGCGCTCCGCGGCGATATCGGTGCGATAGAAGCGGGCGAGGTGGAAAACCGCGTCGCCTTCGTTGACCAGCGGCAGATTGAGCCGGCCGATCACGATGCCGCTGAACGCGGCGCGGATCTCCTGCTCGCTCTCGCCGAAAGGGTCGGACACCACGCCCATGACGGTCTGGTCACGCGTGACCCGGTCACCGAGCTGAGCGTAGGCGCGGAAGATGCCGCTTTGCGGTGCCCGCACCCAGCTGCTCGATCGCGCCATGATGGGCTCCGGTGGCGGCTTGCGCCGGCTCTTGCGCAGCATGCCCAGCACGCGCATCACCCGGACGATCCCTTCGACCCCACCGCGGATGCAGAACTCGTCCAGGCGCAGAGCCTCGCCGGCCTCGTAGAGCAGGATCGGGGTCTTGCTGGCGGCCGCGGCTGCGCGCAGCGAGCCATCGCGGATGGCCGAGTTCAGGATCACCGGCGTCCCGAAGGCCTTGGCCATGGTCAGGGTTTGTTCATCGTCCAGGTTGGCCCGAATCTGCGGCAGGTTGGCGCGATGAACGGCGCCGGTATGCAGGTCGATGCCGTGACTGGCGCGGCTGACGATCTCGCGCATGAATACATCGGCGATCCGTCCCGCCAGCGAGCCGGTCTGCGAGCCGGGAAAAGACCGATTGAGGTCGCGTCGGTCGGGCAGGTAGCGGCTGGTGTGGATGAAACCGTGCAGATTGACGATGGGCACGGCGATCAGCGTTCCGCGCAGGCGCCGAAGTTCATCGATGCGCATCAGCCGACGGATGATTTCCACGCCGTTGAGCTCGTCGCCGTGGATGGCGGCGCTGATGAACAGCACCGGGCCGCTGCGCTTGCCGCAGATCACCTGCACGGGCATCGAGGTCTGGGCGTGGGTGTAGAGCCGGCCCATGTCGAGCTGGATGCTGCGCCGTTGCCCGGGCTCGATCACGACCTTGCCGATGGTGATCGGGCGATTGCGCTCGCTGTGTTTTGGTGTCACGCCCGGGTCTGAATCCACCTCAGTCGGCGCGGCGCCGCTCAGCGGGGGCAGCCGCCGTCGAAGCAGTCCTCGACGTGATCGGCGATTTCGCGCCGGATCTGGCCGCTGTCGCCGGTCCAGACGCGACCGCCGAAAAAGATCATGGGTACCGATCCGGGCTGGACGCCGTGCAGCGAGGCCATGTTGCGCAGCAGTTCATGGTGCTCGCGCGAGGTCATGATTTCCATGTGGATGACGTCGAGCTCGGGGTAGCGCGCGTCGAGGCTGGCCAGAAACGGTTTCTGGGCCTGGCAGTGCGGGCAGGTCTCGGACATGAACACGTGCATGGTCAGCCTGTTGAGCGGCGCGGGCTCATCGTTGGCAAGCGCTGTATTCAGCGCGATCGACAGCGTCATCAGCAGTAGTGCGAATCTGGCGAGCGGCATGGTCGGGGTCACCAAAGAACTGTGGAGGCAGACGGCATTGTGCGCGTGCGCTTGCGCTGATGGATTGATCCCGGTCAATTTGCCTGGGCATTAGGCCAGCCAGGCGCGCGCTTCGGGCACGTAGTGGGCAAAGCCTTCGACCACGCCGGCGGCGTAGTTGCCGTTCATGCCCTGCAGGCCGCCACGGGCCAGGTAGAGATTGTCGATCTGGCCCTGGTCGTGGGCCAGGCTCAGCGCCTGCTCGCGCACGGTAGCGGTGGCGTTGGCCACCAGCACCGCCTGCAAAGCGGAGGTCAGAAACGGCAGGTCGTTGCCGCTGTCGCCGGCGCAGACCGTGGCCCAGTGCGCAAAGCCCCAGGCGCCCATCACCATTTCGATGGCGCCGCGCTTGGTCGCTTTG
>JBMCIV010000145.1:0-4789 GCA_048616735.1 Wenzhouxiangella sp.
AGACGAGAAATACCTCCTGGAGCTTCCGCGATACGAGCCGCTGCTGATCGAGAACTCCACCCCGTGCGCCGGGCCGTAGGCTTCGGCCAGGCGTTCCAGCGTGGCGCTGAAATTGGCGGCCACGGCAACGCGCAGTTCGGTGGCCGTGGCCGGCGCGGCGGTCAGCAGCAACAGAAAGACGGCGAACAGGGGCTTCATTCGGTTTTCCCCCGCTCAGTCGGAAACGGCCAGAAGGACGTGCGGCGCCTTGACCAGGGCGCAGGCACGCGCGCCTTCGTGCAGCCAGCCTTCTTCCAGGGCGTCCATGGTCACGATGGCGGTGAGCGTGCGGCCGGCCGCCAGGTCGAGGACAACTTCTGCGTTCACTGCGCCGCGCTGGATTCGGCCGACGGTGCCGCACAGGCGATTGCGGGCGCTGCAGTGCACGTTCTCGGCGTCCTCGCACAGGATCACGAACGAGGCCTTGATCAGGACCTGCACTTCGCGCCCGGTCTGCAGCAGATCAAGCAGCCGCGCGGTTTCGTGGGTGAGCACGGTAGAAATTTCGATGCCGCTGCCGATGTCGACGGTGACGACATCGTTGACGGCCCCCTCGCTGAAGCCGACGACCGTGCCTTGGAACTGGTTTCTGGCCGATGAGCGCATGGCGAATCTCCGCATCAGTTGCCAGCCGTCTGGCGCGTTTTTCAGCCCCAGCTGGTCCAGTTTCTGGTCGAGCCGCTTGATGAACCGGCGGTGCTCGCGTTCGGCTGCCCGGTAGTGGCTGATGACCCGCTGTCCGTAGTCGGTCAGGACGGTGCCGCCGCCGCGCTGACCACCGGCCTGGCGCACCACCAGCGGTTGATCGGCGAGGTTGTTCATGGCGTCGATCGCGTCCCAGGCCGCTTTGTAGCTCATGCCCATGGCGCGCGCGGCGGCCGACATCGAGCCGGTGGCGTGAACCTGCTCGAGCAGCGTGATCCGGCCGCTGCCGGCGAAGGCCTGGCCCTCGACGTTGAGCCAGAATCGTCCATCGAAGTCGGTTTGCAGCATGCCCGAACGCGCGTCCATCGTCGTTATATCTGAAAATATATAACGAAAATTGCGGCGTGCGGTTGATCCTGGTCAACTGCTTCGGCGACTGCATCAGCGAGCGGTCGCGGCGTCGGGCGCCGAGGGGCTATCGTTGATGGCCGATGACAGGCCCGCGACCCGGCCTGTCACGCAATCGTCAATCGGCTGCAACCTGGCTGAAAGGCGGGGCGCCTAGCCTGTCTATCCAGGTTATCTGGAGATCTCGCGATGGAAACCGTCACCGCCTTTCCGTTCCGGCGGCATGTCCGAACCATCTGGATCTCGGATGTGCACCTGGGCTACGCTGGCTGCAGCGCCGATCATCTGCTCAACTTCCTGCGCGAAATGCGCTGCGAAACGCTCTACCTGGTCGGCGATATCGTTGATTTCTGGTCGCTGAAAAAGCGCAGGTTCTGGTCGCAGGATCACAACAACGTGGTGCGTTCCATCCTCGGCAAGGCCAAGCACGATACCCGGGTGGTTTTCATTCCCGGCAATCACGACGAGGTGATGCGAGGCTACGAGGGCATGACCCTGGGCAACGTCGAGGTCCGCAACCAGGTCATCCATGAAACCGCCGACGGCCGTCGCTTCCTGGTCCTTCACGGCGATCAGTTCGACGGCGCGGTGGTCAATTCACGCCTGCTCGGTCTGATCGGGTCGCGTCTCTACGACACTTTGCTGCGCATCAACGGCGTGGTCAACCGCGTCCGCGCCAAGCTGGGCCTGGAGTACTGGTCGCTGGCCGCCTTCCTGAAACACCGGGTCAAGAACGCGGTGAAATACATCAGCAACTTCGAGCAGGCCGTGGCCCGCGAAGCCCGCAGCCAGGCCGTCGATGGGTTGATCTGCGGCCATATCCATCGTCCCGAAATCACTTCTATCAACGGCGTGAGCTACCTCAACTGCGGCGACTGGGTAGAAAGCTGCACCGCGCTGATCGAGCATCACGACGGCAGCATCGAGTTGATTCACTGCGCCGACCGGTCGGAAATCCTCAAGACCCTGCCGGCCCGAAGCGACCGCAAGGCGGCCTGATCGGTCGATTTTCAGCTGCCGGTCAGGCGCTGCATGGCCGCGGCCAGCAGGCCACCGCCGCTGGCGCGGCCGTGCGAGTCGCGGCTGCGAATCCAGGCCAGCACCGTCTCCCATTCTTCCCAGTCCTGCCAAGCCAGGTACGGCGGCAGATCGGAAACCGCGAGGCCTTTTTCGAAGGCGCGCACGTAGTTCATGGTGTCGCGCAGCTGGCCGATCACCGGTACCCGGAAGCCGTCGAGAAAGCCGGTCAACTCCCGGTAGATGATGGTCTGTGGGCGGACCCGGTTGGCGACCAGGCCGATGGCGGTCTGGCCGCTGCGCACGGCCTTGAGTTCCTGCAGATGACTGAGAAAACGCCAGGCTGCGCGCATGTCCACCGGCGACGGCATCACCGGTACCACAACGGTCTGGGCGCGGCGGATGATCTGGTCGAGCTCGCCGCCGGCCAGGCCGGCCGGCGTGTCCAGAATCAGCGTGTCGGTGTCGGCCGCAGGACGCTCGCTGGCGTCGACCACGCCGGTGACCGGCGGTGCGGTGGCGGGCCGCTGGGCCAGCCAGTCGGCGCTCGAGCGCTGGGGGTCCATGTCGGCCAGGGCGACGAGGTGGCCTTCCCAGGCCAGGGCCGAGGCCAGCGAGGTGGCGATGGTGGTTTTGCCGCAGCCCCCTTTGGCGTTGATGACGGCGATGGTTCGCATAGCGGTGTATCCCTCAACGATCAGGCCTTAAGCGGCCGTCAATGCCAGCGCTGGCGCGGATCGGGCAGGCCGCTGTGCAGCTGCCACAGCGCCTGCTCCTCATCGTAGCGCCAGATTTCACGGTGATCCACGACCCGCTCGCGCGCGCTGTGAACATGGTACAGACGGATCTGAACGCGGCGCTCCAGGGCCTGCCCGTCCGGTTCGGCCACGATCTGGCGAACGCGGTATTCGCTGACCCGAAACTGGCTGAGACGATCGATGTCGAGCGCGGTCACCGGATTGGCCGCAAGGTAGTCCGGGTGGATGAAGTCGATCAGCGCGTCGTACTGGCTCCAGCGCACCAGGCTTTCCCAGGCGTCCAGCGTCTCGGTTCGCTCGTTTTGGACCGCGCCGCCGGCGCAGGCCGTCAGCAAGGCGCAGGCGACGATCATCAGGCCCAGCGATCTTCCGGGGTAGCACATTGCGCGAGCTCTATCCATTTTTCGCCACCAGGGCAGCATACCGGGCCTGCAGCGTGGCCGCCACTTCGCCGTCATAGACAATGCGTGCATCCAGGTCCAGGCGGCCTTTTGCGCGCGTTCTTGTGCCGTCCAGGAACGCCAGCTGCCGGGCCGGGTCGGGCCAGTCGCACACCGCGCTGTAGGCGCCGAGCACGGGCTTGAGAAAGCGCAGCTCGCAGCGCCCGATGACCAGCTCGGCCGTCAGCGCCCGGCGTCGCAGCAGCAGCCGCGGCAGCGACCACCCGGCCAGGATCATGGCGCTGGCCAGGGCGCCGCCGAAGGCGCTGCCCTTGTCGTTGACGCTCGGGGCCAGCGGAAAGTCGAGCCCGATGCCGGCTGCATCGAGGCGGGCGATTTCCAGCGCCATGACCCCGGCCAGCGGGATCCGCTCACGCAGCAGCGGCTCAAGCCAGGCGCGCTCGGCGTGCGGATCCGCTGCATCGATATTGTTGGGCATGCGCCAATGGTAACGCTTTAAGACCGCTTGCCGACAGCACCGCGCCGGCGTCCGCCGTACAATCGCTGTGCCATGCCTGCCTCCAACGACCCCGCCCGCCTGCCGTTCATCGCTCGGACGCTGATGCCGCGCGAGGTCAGCGCCAATGCCGCCATGGCCGTGGCCCTGGGCGCGCTGGAAGGCGGCCTGGTCGGGGTGATCGTCAAGACCCAGTTCGACGGCGTGGCCGACCCGGTCTGGGTCAACCTGGCCGTGGCCCTGGTGGCCGGGGCGCCGGCGTTTGCCAACATCGCTTCGCTGTGGATTTCGGGGATGGCCGAAGGGCGCGACCGCACGCGCTGGGTGGCGGCCCTCAAGGCCCTGACCGCGGTGTTTTTGATCCTGATGGCCAGCGCACCCATCCATCCGGCGGGGCTGATCCTGATGACCGCGGCCATGTTGGCCAGCCGGCTGTGCTGGGCCGGCGTGATCACCCTGCGCGCGGCAATCTGGCGGGCCAACTTCCCGCGCCACGTGCGCGGCCAGATCACCGGCCGTATCACCGTGATCTACTCGCTGATCATCGCCGTGACCGCAGCCGCGATCGGTGGGCTGATGTCGTGGTGGCCGGAGGCGTGGCGTATCGTGTTTCCCGTGGCCGGCATCCTCGGCCTGGTCGCCGCCGGCCGCTATCGGCGCGTGCGGATCCGGCGCGGCGGCCAGCTGCGCCGCCAGAACCAGGTCGTAGAGCCGACGCTGAACATCGGTGAAGCGACCATTAGCTGGGAAGGTTCGGGTGATATCGGAGGCATAGCCGTCAAGCTCGCAGCCGGCATCGACCAGCACCAGATCGCCGTCGGCCAATACACCCGCATTATCGACGTAATGCAGCACGCAAGCATGGGCGCCGCTGCCAACGATCGGCGGATAGGCCTGGAATCGGGCGCCCTGCTCGGCACAGGCCGCGAGGAAGCTGGCCTCTAGACGGTGCTCCGTACACCCAGGCTCCGCGGTCTGCATCAGGCGCTGATGGGCTGAGGCAGAGATCGCTGCGGCCCCGCGCA
>JBMCIV010000146.1:0-4768 GCA_048616735.1 Wenzhouxiangella sp.
GACGATGGCCTGCTTGATCGCGCGCGGGGCGTATTCGTGCACCTCCAGGCCACAGGCGCCGGCCGCGCACACCGCCGCGCCGCGCGCCTGGCCCAGCTTGATCGCCGCCTGCGGATTGCGGCTCATGAAGACCGTCTCGACCGCGGCGATGTCGGGCTGAAAGCGCTCGATCAGGTCCTGGACGCGGGCAAAAATCATCCCCAGGCGCTCGGGCATCGGCCCGCCGCCCAGGCGGACCGACTCGGCGTGAACCAGCACGTCGCCGTCGATGATGCCGACACCGGTAATCCGCGAGCCGGGATCCAGGCCGATGATTCTCATCGCGCCGGCCGTATCCCGCACGCGTCAATCATCGTAAGCCTCGGCCGGAATGTCGGCGTTCGACCACACATCCTGGGTATCGTCTAAGTCTTCGATCATGTCGAGAAACTTCAGCACGCTGCGACCGGTATCAACGTCGACCTCGACCAGCGTGGCGGCGCGCTGGGTGACCTCGGCCTCGGCGTACGCCAGGCCGGCGGCTTTGAGCGCATCGCGCACGGCCTCGAAATCCTCCGGCGCGGTCAACACCTCGATGCTGCCGTCGTCGTCGCTGACGATGTCCTCGGCCCCGGCGTCCAGCGCGGCTTCCATCACCTCGTCCTCGCCGGTGCCGGGCGCGAAGCTGATCACGCCCTTCTTTTCAAACAGGTAGGCGACCGAGCCGTCGGTGCCGAGGTTGCCGCCGTACTTGGAAAACGCGTGCCGCACGGCAGCCACGGTGCGGTTGCGGTTATCGGTCAGGCAATCGACCATCACCGCCACCCCGCCCGGGGCATAGCCCTCGTAGCGCAGCGCCTCGTAGGATGCGCCCTCGAGCTCGCCGGTGGCCTTCTTGATGGCGCGTTCGATATTGTCTTTGGGCACGTTGGCCGCGTTGGCCTTGTCGATGCCTAAGCGCAGGCGCGGGTTGGCTTCCGGATCGCCGCCGCCTTCGCGCGCGGCCACGCTGATCTCGCGGATCAGGCGGGTGAAGATCTTGCCGCGCTTGGTGTCCTGCGCCTTTTTGCGGTGCTGGATGTTGGCCCACTTGCTGTGCCCGGCCATGGTGAGATTCCTGCAAAGTCAGCCTGGTATTCTAGCGCATGGGCCGCGCCGGTCTCGCGCGCGCAGGAGGGTTTCAGACCGGTTCAGGCCCGGGTCAGCCGAACGGGAGTACACTCGCCTAAACCAACGCTGTCAGGAGACCGCCACCATGCGCCTGCCCACACTGATTTTCGCGCTGACGATCGTGACGATCGCCGGCAAAGCCAGCGCCAACGGCGAACTGAACGTGCTGACCGATCTGTTTTCGCCCTTCCCGCCCGGCTGCGTGGCCTTGAGCCTGCCGGAGGCGGCCGCCTCCGGCGACAACCTGATGTGGGATGAGACCGTCTTGGCGCCGAGCGTGGAATCCGGCGTGCCCGACAGCCAAGTGCGCGTGCAGGTCTGGCGCACGGGCTGCCCCGATCAGGGACGCTCCGTGGTCATGGTCAGGCTGCAGAACCTGAGCGAGGCCCTGGTGCTGGTGCCGCAGGTTTTCGTCGAAGCCGGCGAAGTCGAGCTTCCGTTCCACGAAGCCCAGCTGATCACCCAGCCTGCGGTTGGCAATATCGGCGCCTCCGGCAACGTCATGTCGGCGGCCGGAGAAACCTTCATGCTGTCAGCCGACCCGGCTTCGATCGACGAAGAAACCTTTTTTTCGGTCGACGAATACAACGATTTGTTCACCATGGAGCTTTTCTGGGGCGGTTTTGCGCCGGCCGTCAATCAGGGCGAGCTGTTCCCGGTCTTTCCTTATGAACCCGCGCTGGATCCCCCGCAGTTCGATTTTCCGCTGCTGCACGGCCGCATGAGCGGCTCCTACACCGTGCCGGGCAAGGCCGCTACGGGCCTGTTCCTGAACGTGGCCGAAACCCTGGTCGAAAGCGCAGACGGTCCGGTAGACGCCAACTTCGTCTTCGCGGTGTTTTTCACCTATCTCAACGGCGACCCGGTCTGGGTGGTGGGCAACACGCCCGGCATCGCGCCTGGGCCGGACCTGGTCGAACTGGACATGGAGATCATCGAGGGCGGTCGATTCTTCACCGACCCGGGATCGTTCACCGACGACGACGTCAACCGCGAGTCCATCGGCACGCTGCAGATCGAGGTGCTGGACTGCAATACCCTGCTGCTGAACTACGACTTTGCCGGCAGCGGTCTGGGCGTCGGCAATCTGACCGTCGAGCGCCTGGCGCGGATCGCCGGCTACGACTGCAACCCCTGGGACTGAGGACAGCGAATCAGCCGCCGCGGTCGAAACGGCCGCGGCGCAGAAACGCGGCGACCGCCGAGACGACCTCGGCCGACAGCACCAGGCCGGTATGCGAGACCGGCAACTCGATGGAATCAGCCGCGCCCGCCAGCCGGGTCTCGGCCACGGCGATGGTGCCGTCGTGCGGCAGCGGCAGTTTTTCAAACATCCGGCCCAGGCCCATGGACCGGGTCCCGGCGACCACCCCGGTCTGGCGTCGCGCCGGTGCGTGCGAAAACCCGTACTCCAGCGCCGAGCGCGCCTGGCCGATGACCGGGCGGGCGATTTTCATCTCGGCGATGCGCCCGGCCGCGGCCGAGCCCTGCACCGGCGCACCCAGCAGCACGACCCGGCCCGGCGGCAGCCCGCTCCACTCATCGAACATGCGCAGGATCACCAGCCCGCCCAGGCTGTGGCCGACCCAGTGCAGGGTCTCGACCTCCAGGCTGCGCGCGTAATCGAACAGCGCGCGCGCGTTGGCGGCCAGCGATCGGGCCAGGGTGGGATAGGAAAAGCGATGGCAGCGAAAGCCACGCGCATCCAGGCGCCGCGCCATCAAGGCCAGGCTGACCGGCCCGTACCAGAGCCCGTGCACCAGCACCACCGACGCCCGCTCGGCCGCGGCCGGGCCGGTCGCTGCGGTCATTTTCCCGGCTTGAGCTGAATATGCAGCTCGTCGAGCTGGGCCGGGTCGACCGCCGACGGCGCGCCGGTGAGCGGACAGCCGGCCGTGGTGGTCTTGGGGAAGGCAATCACTTCGCGAATCGAATCCTCGCCGCACATCAGCGCCGCGATGCGGTCGATGCCAAAGGCGATCCCGCCGTGCGGCGGGCAGCCGTAGCGCAGGGCTTCGAGCAGGAACCCGAAGCGCTGCCTGGCCTCGGCCTCGGCTATGCCCAGCAGGTCGAAGACCGCCTGCTGCAGGGCCGGATCATGGATACGCACCGAGCCGCCGCCGATCTCGGCCCCGTTCAGGACCATGTCGTAGGCGCGCGATACCGCCGCGGCCGGATCGGCCTTGAGGCTGTCCGGATCGGCCACGGCCGGGGCCGTGAACGGGTGATGCAGGGCATCGTAGCGCCCCTGGTCCGGGTCGAACTCGAACATCGGAAAGTCGACCACCCACAGCGGCCGCCAGCCCGGCTCGACCAGATCCAGGTCGCGTCCCACTTTCAGCCGCAGCGCGCCCATGAAGGCGTTGACGACCGGCTTGGTGTCGGCCCCGAAAAACAGCAGGTCGCCGGCCTCGGCGCCGGTGGCTTCGAGAATGCCCGCGACGGCCTTGCCGTCCAGGAACTTCGCGATCGGCGACTGCACGCCCTCGATGCCGGCCGCCGGGTCGTTGATCTTCATCCACGCCAGCCCCTTGGCGCCGTAGCGGCTGGCGTAGGCGGCATACTCGTCGATCTGCTTGCGCGACAGGCCGGCCGCGCCGGGCGCCTTGAGCGCGACCACCCGGCTGTCGGGATCGTTGGCCGGCCCGGAGAAAACCTTGAATTCGACTTCGCGCACGGCCTCGCAGATGGTCACCAGCTCCAGCGGAATGCGCAAATCCGGCTTGTCCGAGCCGTAGCGGCGCATGGCCTCGGCCCAGCTCATGCGCGCGAACGGCCCGGGCAGTTCCACCTCGAGCACCTCGCGAAACACCGCGCGGATCATGCCCTCGGCGATGGCCTGGACATCGGCCTCGTCAACAAAGGCCATCTCCAGATCCAGCTGGGTGAACTCCGGCTGGCGGTCGGCGCGCAGGTCTTCATCGCGAAAGCAGCGCGCAATCTGGTAGTAGCGGTCCATGCCGCCCATCATCAACAGCTGCTTAAACAGCTGCGGCGACTGCGGCAAGGCGAAGAAGCTGCGCGCCTGGGCGCGGCTGGGCACCAGGTAGTCGCGCGCGCCTTCCGGCGTGGCGCGGGTCAGGATCGGGGTCTCGATATCGAGAAAGTCATGGCTGTCCAGATAGCCGCGAATGGCGCGCGTCAGGCGGGTACGCAGGCGCAGGTTGCGCTGCAGGCGGTTGCGGCGCAGATCAAGATAGCGATACTTCAGGCGCACTTCCTCGCCGTCTTCGTCGCTCATCAACAGCGGCAGCGGCGCGCTGGCGTTGAGAGTTTCCACCGTCTCGGCAAGCAGTTCCACCTTGCCGGTGGCCATGTCCGCGTTCCACTGGCTCTCCGGCCGCAGCCGGACCGTTCCACTGACCCGGACGCAGAACTCGTTGCGCAGTTTCTCGGCCACGGCAAAGGCGGCGGTGTTTTCGGGCTCGACCACCACCTGCAGCACGCCGGCGTGGTCGCGCAGACCGATGAAGATCAGGCCGCCGAGATCGCGCGCGCGCGCGACCCAGCCGCACAGCACGACCGACTGGCCGGTGAGGTTTTCGGTGACGTTGCCGCAGAGATGGGTGCGCATGGAAGACTCGGGTTCGGGGTTCAGGATTGAGGTCTGCGGTTTCCG
>JBMCIV010000147.1:0-4754 GCA_048616735.1 Wenzhouxiangella sp.
GCAACCTGTTCTTCGGCGGCGTGCATGCCGCAGGCCCGGATTCAGCCGCCGCCGACAGCCGGCGCGGCGGGCATGCGGCGGTGGCATAAAACCGGAATAACAAGTCCACAAAACCTCTCTCGACACCCCATATACAAATTTTTGTATACTGGACGGATGGTTGCCCCCAAACCTATCGAGTTCCGAGGTAACTCCCTCGACGAGCTTCGTGCTTTTCCTATATCGGCCAGACGCGAGGCCGGATATCAGCTCGATTAGGTACAGAATGGCTTGGAACCAAATGATTGGAAGAGCATGAATGTCATCGGCCAAGGGGTTAAGGAAATCAGGATTCGGGATGCAAGCGGGGCATATCGGGTCATTTACGTTGCCAGATTCGCCGACGCAGTCTATGTACTTCACTGCTTCCAGAAGAAAACACAGAAGACAAGCAAGTCGGATTTGGACTTGGCTTCAAAGCGTTACCGCGATTTATTGGAGGAGCTAGCTTGATGAGCAAACAACGATTTGCCAGCGTATGGGATGCCATTGAGGACATCCCGGAAGAAGCGGAAAACATGAAGCTGCGTTGTACCCTGATGACGGCGCTCAGGGCTCACCTGGCTCAAACCAAAATGAGCCAGACGCAAGCCGCCAGGATCTTCGACGTTACTCAACCCCGCATCTCTGACCTGATGCGCGGCAAAATCAACCTGTTCAGCCTCGATGCCCTGGTCAATATGGCCACCGCAGCAGGACTTGAAGTCAAATTGCAGGTCATCGAGGCAGCCTGATCCATCGGGCACCGTAGAGCCCTGGCCGAGGTGATCTGCAACCTGATCGACTTCGGCATGGGACTGCGCGACGCGGTCAACGCACCGCGCATTCACTTTGAGCGCGGCCACTTGAGCGTGGAACTGGCCAAGGCCTGGCCGCCGGAAGCTCAGGACTGGCTGATGACCCACTTCCGCGGCGCCCGCGCCTGGCCGGAACGCAACCTGTTCTTCGGCGGCGTGCATGCCGCAGGCCCGGATTCAGCCGCCGCCGCGGCGGGCGTGCGGCAGTGAGCGGCTGACATTTCAGGGCAGTTGCGTCGCCAGCGCCCCCACGTGCACGCCTGAGTTGAAGTAACGGGTCTGGATGCCGCTGGCGGCGAATCGCTCCGGGCTGACTGGCTTGATCGTCCCGCCCTTGCGGGCCTGGGTCGCCGACCACCAGCCTGACGGATAGCACGGCTGCGGGAAGCCCAGCGTGCGGATGTCGTCAAAGCCGGCCTGTTCCATGTTAGCGCGGATACCGCAGATCAGCTTCTGGTGCAACAGGGGGGATTCGCTTTGCTGGACCAAGAGGCCGCCGGGGGCCAGGGCGGCAAAGCAGTCGGCGACAAAGCCGGGGCCGAACAGGCCTTCGGCCGGGCCGATGGGGTCGGTGGAGTCGACAATGAGTACGTCCACACTGCCGGCCGCAACGTTTTTGATATAGGCCAGGCCGTCGTCGAACAACAGCCGCGCGCGCGGGTCGTGGTTGCGCTCGCACAGCTCCGGGAAATGCTGCTCGGCCAGGCGCGTGACCTGCTCATCGATCTCGACCTGGGTGACCGCCTCGACGCCTTGATGGGCCAGCACCTCGCGCAGCGTGCCGCAGTCGCCGCCGCCGATGATCACGACATTTTTCGGCTCGGGATGGCTGAACAGGGCCGGGTGGGTGAGCATCTCGTGGTAGAGAAAATTGTCCCGGGCAGTCAGCATGACGAAGCCGTCGATGACCATCAGGTTGCCCCACTGGGTGGTGCGGTAGACGTCAATGGTCTGGAAGTCGGTGGTCTCGTGGGCCAGGTGGGCCTCGATTTTCCAGGACACGGCCGAGCCGGCCTCCTTGCAGACTTCGGAAAACCACTTTTCGTTGGCGGGCAGCATGGCGCAGGCTCCGAGATGAACTGTAAAACCGGCATCTTACCTTGGATGCGCCCGGGTTCTCGGGACGGGCGTTACAATCGCGTTCCTGGTTGATCACCTCACTAGCCGAGAGCCCGCCATGAAGCCTGATCCCGTTGCCGAGGCCCGACGCCGCTACGCCATGGCGCGCTGGTCGGAGGGGTTTTTCGATATCGACGCCTCGGGTCGCCTGCTGGCCCGGCCCGGGCTCGACCAGGGCGAGGAGATTGCCCTGGACGAGGTCGTCAAGCAGGCCCAGGCGCAGGGCCTGCGCCTGCCGCTTTTGGTGCGTTTTCCGGAAATCCTGCGCCAGCGCGCCAACCAGCTGCGCGCTGCCTTCGGCCAGGCCATGCAAGATACCGCCTACGCGGCCGGCTATACCCCGGTCTACCCGATCAAGGTCAACCAGCAGGCCACGGTGGTGCGTACCCTGGCCGCTATGGACGGGCTGGGCCTGGAGGTGGGCAGCAAGCCCGAGCTGATCACGGCACTTGCCGTCAGCCGACCCGGCACCACCATCATCTGCAACGGCTACAAGGACGCCGCCTACATCCGCCTGGCCCTGAGCGGAACCCGGCTGGGGCTCAAGCCCGTCATCGTCATCGAAAAGCCCGGCGAGTGGCCGCTGATCGAGCGCGAGGCGCGCGCGCTCGGCGTTAACCCTACGGTGGGCGTGCGCCTGCGCTTAGCCTCCCTGGGCGCCGGCAACTGGCAGAACACCGGCGGCGAGCGGGCCAAGTTCGGGCTGGCCGCCAGCCAGCTGCTGGACCTGGTCGAGACCATGCGCCAATCCGGCTGCCTGGACTGGCTGGGCCTTTTGCATTTCCACATGGGCTCGCAGATCTCCAACCTGCGCGACATCCAGCGCGGCGTGCGCGAGGCCGGGCGCTACTTCACCGAGCTGAGCGCGGCCGGCGTGCAGGTGCGCTACCTCGACATCGGCGGGGGCCTGGGCGTGGACTACGAAGGCGGCGGCACGCGCAGCTTCTGCTCGATGAACTATTCGCTCGGCCAGTACGCCCACGCCATCGTCACCGGCATTGCCGAGCTGTGCCGCGAGCGCGGCCTGAACCCGCCGCACCTGCTGTCGGAATCCGGCCGCGCCCTGACCGCCCACCACGCCGTGCTGATCACCAACGTAACGGCCACCGAGCGCCTGCCGCGCGCGCCCGGGCAGCCGGGCGAGGACGATCACGCCGTCATCCGCGGCCTGTTCGAGGTCCTTGAGAGCATCGACCGGCTCGAACCCGAAGAGCTTTTTCTGGAAGCCGAGCACCTGCTCGAGGAAGGCCGGAACCTGTTTTTGTACGGCGACCTGGGCCTGACCGACCGGGCCCGGATCGAGCCGCTCTACCACGCCGTCCTGGAGGCGGTCGGCGCGCGCCTCGACCCCGAGCACCGCCGCCACCGCGAGCTGCGCGACCGCATCCGCTATCAGCTGTCGGACAAGTACTTCATCAACCTGTCGATTTTCCAGTCGCTGCCCGATATCTGGGCCATCGACCAGGTCTTTCCCATCGTGCCGCTGTCTCGCCTGGACGAAGCACCGACCGTGCGCGCCGTGCTCGAAGACCTGACCTGCGATTCCGACGGGCGGATCGACCAGTACGTCGACCGCGGCCTGCTCGAACCCACCCTGCCGGTGCACAAAATCGCACCCGGCGAGACTTACCTGCTGGGGATTTTCATGGCCGGCGCGTACCAGGAAACGCTGGGCGACATCCACAATCTGTTCGGCGACACCGACAGCGTCGACGTGGTCTTGGACGAATCCGGACTGCGCCTGGACAACAGCCGCTCGGGCGATTCGGCCGACATGCTGCTGTCGCTGTGCGGTTACGACCCCCGCGCCCTGATGACCGCCTGCCGGGCCAAGGTCTCGGCGGCCGGGCTGGAGCGCGACCAGGCCGCGATGCTGGAACGCCTGCTGGCCGAGGGGCTGTCGGCCTACACCTACCTGGAGACCAAACCATGAGCGAAGCCAACACCGGCTGGATCGGCCTGGGCGCGATGGGCTGGCCGATGGCCGGCCACCTGCACGCCGCCGGCCATCTGAAGGCCGTCTGGAACCGGACCATGAGCAAGGCCGGTGCGTTCGCCGAACAACATCCCGACACCCTCGCCGCGACCAGCCTGACCGCCCTGGCCGAACGCTGCCGGGTGATCATGCTGTGCGTGTCGGCCGATGAGGACCTGGCGGCGGTGGTCGAGGAACTGCTGCCGTCACTGCAGCCAGGCCAGATACTGGTCGACCACTCCACGGTCAGTCCGGCCACGGCCCGCATGCTGGCAGAACGGCTGGCCGAGCACGAGGTGGGCTTTATCGATGCACCGGTCACCGGCGGCGTCGAGGGCGCGGTCAAGGGCCAGCTGGCGATCATGGCCGGCGGCGACTGGGATACTTTTCAGAAAGCCCAGCCGCAGCTGTCCGCATACGCGCGGGTCACCCACCACCTGGGCCATGCCGGCAGCGGCCAGTCGGCCAAGGCGGTCAACCAGCTCATGGTCTCCGGCATCGCCGAGGCGGTGTGCGAAGCCCTGGCCCTGATGGACAAGCTCGACCTGCCCAGAGAGCACATGCTCGAGCTGCTCTCGGGCGGGGCCGCCAACAGCTGGTTTCTGGAAAAGCGCGGCCGGACCATGCTGGCCGACGAGTTCGATGTCGGGTTCGCCCCGGCGCTGCTGCTGAAAGACCTCAAGATCTGCCGCAGCCTGTGCGAGGAGGCGGGCTTTGATTCCAAGGTCGTCACTCAAGCCATCGCCGACTACACCACCCTGCTTGACCAGGGCGAGACCGGCAAGGACATCTCGGCGCTGATCCGGCTGAAGCGGCAATAACGC
>JBMCIV010000148.1:0-4699 GCA_048616735.1 Wenzhouxiangella sp.
GTCGATCGTCTACACGTCCTCGACGGCCTGCTGATTGCGTTTCTCAATATCGACGAGGTCATCCGCATCATCCGCACCGAAGATGAGCCTAAGCCGGTGCTGATGGCGCGCTTTGGCCTGACCGGCACCCAGGCCGAGGCGATTCTGGAGCTCAAGCTCCGGCACCTGGCCCGCCTGGAAGAGATCAAGATCCGCGGCGAAAAAGACGAGCTCGACGAAGAGCGCCAGCGTCTTGAAGCCGTTCTGGACTCGCCGAAGAAACTGACCCGCCTGATCCGCGAGGAGCTGCTCGAGGATGCGGAAAAGTACGGTGACCAACGGCGCTCGCGCCTGGTTCAGCGTGAAGCCGCCCAGGCCCTGAAAGAAACCGACCTGGTCACGGCCGAGCCGGTCACCGTGGTCTTGAGCGAGCAGGGCTGGGTGCGCGCGGCCAAGGGTCACGACATCAACCCCGAGGAGCTCAACTACCGCTCCGGTGATGCCTTTATGGCCGCCGCGCGCGGGCGCAGCAACCAGCTGGCCTGTTTCCTCGATTCAACCGGCCGCAGCTATTCGCTGCCGGCCCACGAGCTACCCAGCGCGCGCAGCCTGGGGGAGCCCCTGACCGGGCGCTTTTCGCCGCCGTCGGACGCGGCTTTTCGGACCCTGGCCGTCGGCGCGCCCGATGATCGGGTGCTGGTGGCCAGCGATGCCGGCTATGGCTTCATCACCCAGATGGAAAACCTGCACACTCGCCAGAAAGCCGGCAAGCAGCTGCTCAGCGTGCCCGCCGGCGCGGACGTGCTGGCGCTGGCGCCGGTGGCCGAATCGGAAGAGGGCGTGCTGGTCGCGGCCACCAGCGCCGGTTACCTGCTGGCCTTCTACTTAAGCGAGCTGCCCGAGCTGGCCCGCGGCAAGGGCAACAAGCTCATCAACATCCCGCCCAAGGCGCGCAAGCAGGGCGAGAGAGTCGCCGGCGCCATCGCCATCGCCGCTGGCCAGGACTGCCTGGTCTGGGCCGGCCAGCGCTACCTGCGCCTGAGCTGGAGCGACACCGAAAACTACTGGGGCGAGCGCGCCCAGCGCGGCAGCAAGCTCCCCAGAGGCTTCCAGAAAGTCACCCGGCTGACGCTGGCTGACTAAAACCCACCGCCCGTGCACCAAAACCTCAGCGATACGCCCGCGCCTGCAGTTCAAACAGCTGGGCATAGCGACCGCCCAGCGCCATCAGCTGATCGTGGCTGCCCAGCTCGATGATGCAGCCTTGCTCCATCACCGCGATGCGGTCGGCCCGGCGCACGGTGGAAAAGCGGTGCGAGATGAGGATCAGGATCTGACTTTTCGCCATGGCCTGGAAGTGCTCGAAGACCTCGGCTTCGGCTTTCGCGTCCATGGCTGCGGTGGGCTCGTCGAGGATCAGGATGTCGGCATCTGCGCGCATGAACGCCCGGGCCAGGGCAATCTTCTGCCACTGCCCGCCCGACAGCTCTTGGCCGTCCTTGAACCAGCGGCCCAGCTGGGTTTGATAGCCGGCCGGCAGCGCGCGCACGAAGGTATCGGCCAGGCCTTTTTCGGCGGCTTCCCGCCAGCGCTTTTCATCGTCGAAATCGCGCACATCGCCGGCGCCGATGTTGTGGCCGACTAACCACTGGTAGCGGGCGAAATCCTGGAAGATCACGCCGATGCGGTCCTGCAGGGCGCGCGTATCCCAGTCTTTCAGCGAGGTCCCGTCCAGGCGAATGTCGCCCTGCTCGATCGGGTACAGACCCGCGTTCAGCTTGGTCAGCGTGGTCTTGCCCGAGCCGTTTTCGCCGACCAGCGCCAGGCTGGTTCCTGGTTTCAGGTTCAGGTCGATCGAATCCAGCGCCAGGGCCTCGCTGCCGGGATAGCGAAACGAGAGGCCGCGGATTTCCAGGCCGGCGCCGGGTGCCTCGCCCTGGACGGCGCCGCCGCCCTGGTCGCGCACCGGCAGCTCCAGGAACTCGTACAGGGCGCTTAAGTACAGGTAATCCTCGTACATGCCGTTGATCGAGGTCAGGCTGGCGCTGACCGCCGACTGACCCTGGCGGAACACCATCAGGTACATGGTCATCTCGCCCAGGGACAGCTGGCCGGTCACCGTGGCCAAAACGACCCAGGCGAAGGCGGCGTAGAGTGTGGCGGTGCCGACCAGCCCGAGGGCAAAGGCCCACCAGCCGCGGCGGATGGTCAGCGCCCGGTCCTCGCGAAAGATCTTCCCGAAGATGGCCTTGTAGCGATCCAGCAGCTTCGGGCCCAGGCCAAACAGCTTGACTTCCTTGGTGTAGTCGTCGCGCGCGAGGACCGATTCCAGGTACATCATCTCGCGCGTCTCCGGCGAGCGCCAGCGAAACAGGCGAAAGGCCTGGCCGGCAAACTTCGCCTCGACGAAAAAGGCCGGCAGGCCGCCGGCAACCAGCAACAGGACCGCCCATGGAGAGAACGCCAGCAGCAGGCCGCTGAAGCTCAAGATGGCGATCCCGTTCTGGATCACGCCGAAGGTTTTCTGGACCAGGGCCAGCGGCCGGGATGAGGCTTCGCGCCGGGCCCGGGTGAGGCGGTCGTAGAACTCGGCGTTTTCAAGCTGGGCCAGCTCCAGCTGCTGGGCTTTTTCCAGGATCATCACGTTGACGCGCTGACCGAGCTGCGCACGCAACAGGTTGTTGCAGATGCTCAATCCGGTCTGGGCCGCGGCCATGGCCGCCACCAGCAACGCCTCCACCGACAGCCACAGCCAGACCTCGCGGGTGGGCGCATCGGCCTGAATGGCGGCCACGACACTGTCGACCAGCAGCTTGCCGACCCAGGCGATGCCGGTTGGCAGCAGGCCGGCGGCGAGCGTCAGGCCGGCCAGGGCAACGGTCAGAAGCGGGCTGGTGGCCCAGACCAGGACCAGCGCCCGCCGCCCATAGGTGAGCAGGGAGCCGAACTGATTGAAGATGCCCGTGGGCAGGTCTGGGCTCGCTTGGAAATTGGAGGTCAAGATCGGCTCATCTGGTGCTGAAGGTCCTGTTGGGTGATGCGTTTTCGGGTGACTAGGGCGAAGGCCCTGAGGCCGGGTTCGTCCAGCGCCGGACTGTACCAGCAACCCGGCCCACGCTCCACGTCGCGCGACGGCAGCCACTGCGCGGGGTCGCCGGATTCTATGCCTTGGGCGATGATTTCCGGGTCCAGCGCGCGGGTTTTAGTCGACCGGGTGCGCGACCCAGGCGCCGGCGACTGCGAGCATGGCCACGGCGGCGACCCCGGCGGCCAGCGCCGGACGCCAGCCCAGAGCCCTCAAGTCGCGCAGTCGGATCGCCATGGCCAGCGCGGCCATGGCCATGGCAAACAGGAACTGGCTGATCCCGTCGGCGCCCCGAAGCGCGGCCTGCCACAGCGCTGCATCGCCGGCCCCGAGCGCGTCGACCAGGCTGCCCAACCCGGCCAGGGCGAGGAAGGCGAGGACAAAGCGCGGAAACGGTACGCGCTGCCCCGGCTGCCGGCCGACGATCAGCCAGGCCGCGCCGGGAATGACCACGATCATGGCCGTGTTGCGCAGCAGCTTGGTCACGGTTGCCGCATCGAGCGTGCCGCTGACCGTCCAGATCTGCTCGTGCGCGCTGGCCGCGGCCGTGACCTGGGCGGTATCGTGGATGGCGCTGCCGATGACCAGGCCGACCCGCGCCGGATCGCTCAGCCACAGCGGCAGCAGCAGCGGGTAGGCGAGGGTCGCGACCAGGCCGAACAGGGCGATGCAGGCGATGGCGTAGCAGGTCTCGGCGTGGCTGGCCCGGATCGCCGGAGCCAGCGCGGCGATGGCCGACGCGCCGCAGATCGCGGTGCCTACGGCGAGCAGTCCGGCCAGTCGGACCGGCGTGGCCAGCAGGCGATACAGGGCCAGGCTAACGGCCAGCCCGACGGCAATCGCGATCACAATAAGCGGCAGGGCCTGGCCGCCCAGCAGCCATAACTCGCCCAGGCTCAGGCGCAGGCCGATGAGGACGACGGCGCTTTT
The DNA here is from genome assembly GCA_048616735.1 of Wenzhouxiangella sp. GTDB lineage: Bacteria > Pseudomonadota > Gammaproteobacteria > Xanthomonadales > Wenzhouxiangellaceae > Wenzhouxiangella. The sequence goes on from JBMCIV010000148.1 coordinate 3,995, forward strand.
GAGCAGCAGGCCGCGGGCAAGGTTCAGGCCCGGATCCCAGTGGCTTTTTTGACCCGCCTGGCCGGCCAGCGCCAGCCCCAGCGCGATCGCCACGACCATGGGCGAGGCCGGCAGCGACGGGAGCGGGCCGGGGCCGCGCTGCAGCAGCGCGGCCGCCGCCCAGCCCAGTCCGGCGATCGCGGCGGCCACGGTCAAGCCCGGCCAGGGTGTCGGCGTGGACGAGGTTCTAGGGTCCTCAGCGCCCATGGCTGAATGTCTGCGGCAAATCAGAAGGGCTGAAGTGTAGGGCAGTTACGCCGATGGTGGAAAGGAAACTGGCCGGGGTGAGGCCGTATACTCGTGCCGTCGAAGCCTTCCGGAAGCAAGCCATTGTCGCGAAAGATTCCGCTGCTGGACCTGATGTGGCTGATGGCCGAGACCCAGGCCAGCCCGATTCACGTCTGTGGTCTGCTGCTGTTTGAAAAGCCCAAGGGCCGCCCCGGCATCGTGCGTGAGATCGTCGACGCTTACCGCAGCGAACTGCCGACGCCGCCGTTCGACTGCGTGCCGGATCTGGGCGGCACGCACGCCCCGCAGTGGCGTCCGGCGCCCTACTACAACCCGCGCTATCACGTCCAGCACATTGCCCTGCCGAAGCGCGCGCGCTACGCCGATCTGCTGCACCTGGTCGGCAGCCAGGAAAGACAGCAGCGGGACCATCGCCTG
>JBMCIV010000149.1:0-4668 GCA_048616735.1 Wenzhouxiangella sp.
CGATGCAGGGTCGCGGCCGGTTGCGGTGCGACCAGACCATCCAGGCGCTGGCCGCTGAGCAGCGCCTGCCAGCCGGCCGCGATCGACTCGGTCAACCGCTGGGCGGCCTTGCCGGTGGGTGCGGCCAGGCGGATGCGCAAGGGCTGGGTCGAGTGCAGTTGATGGACACGCTGGAGCAGCGCGATGATGCGCACCGCGGTCCAGGTCTTGCCCGTACCCGGCCCGCCGGTGACGATGGTGAACGGCCCGCGCACGGCCAGCGCGCAGGCCATCCGCTGCCAGTCCGGCTGTTCAGCCGGTACGGGCGCGAAGACTTCGTCGATGGCCCGCCGGATCTGTGCTGGCTTGAACGACGAGCTGCCGGTCGCCGTACGCTTGACGATGGCCGCGGCGATGGCCGTTTCAGCCTGCCAGGTGCGGCGCAGGTACAAATGACCGCGCTCGAACACCAGCGGGGCGGAGCCCGGCCCGTCGTCCACCAGCCCGGAAGACGACAGGCGATCGGCCAGGTCTTTGGCGGTGAGCCCCTGCAGGCGATGCTTGAGCGCGGCCAGCGCCAATGCATGCCTGCCGGCCGACTCGGCCTCAGCCCACGCCGTCTCGTCTTGCGGCGGCGGCAGGGCCAGAAAGCCCTGCGGGTCGGCCAGACAGGCGGCCAGCGGCAGGGCGACGTGGCCGCGCCCCAGCTGATGGCTGGTCAAGGCCGCGGCCAGCAGAACATGCTCGTCGGCCGCCGGATCCAGCCGCGAGAGAAAGCGGCTGAACTCGACCTCCAGGCGCCGGATCCAGCCCAGTTCGCGCCATAGCCCTAGGTCGCTCAGCAAGCCCTCGTGCGCCATCACCCCTCCTCCTGACCGGCGAACAGCCGGTCCAGCGCGCCCACCAGGGCCACACTGGCCGGCTCGAAGAACACCCCCCGGGTTGCCGGGTTTTCGCAGCCCCTGAGAAACAGATACACGGCGCCGCCGAGGTGGCGTTCAGGGCGGTAGCCGGCGCCCAGGCGGTGTTTGAGAAGACGGTGCAGGGCCAGGGTATAGAGCGCGTACTGCATGTCGTAGCGCCGGGCCCGCACGACTTCGGTCATGTTCGCTGTGGTGTAGGCAGCAGCGTCGGGCCCCAGCCAGTTGGACTTGTAGTCGGCCACGTACCAGCGCCCCTGATGCTCGAACACCAGATCGATGAAGCCATGCAGCATGCCGTTGAGCTCGCGCGGCTCGAACGGCGTTCGGCTGCAGCCGCCCAGCGTGTATCGGCTGACCAGGGCGTCGACGACCCCGGCATCGACGTGTTCGGCGGCCAGCCAGAATTCCAGCTCGGGCCGATAACGGTTCGAGCCGGGCGCAAGATCAGCCAGGCGCAGGCGCGCGGGCCCGAGCTCGATGGGCGCCTGGATCTGGGCGTGCAGCCAGGGCTCCAGCGCGCCCGCCCAGGCTTCCCAGCCGCGGCGGGCGAGGCGCTGGCTGATCTCATGGCGCGCTCGCTGCGGCTGCTCCAGCACTTGAGCGAAACCCTGCTCGCCGGCCCACTCCAGCAACAGGTGGAGGAAGTTGCCGGGCGCGGCGCCGCGCGGAAACGCGTGAATCGTGCCGGCCTCGGGTTCGCGCTCGGGCAGCTCGGCGCGTTGATCTTCCTCGCGCTGCTCGCGCACCATCTCCTTGAGGTTAGATTCGACCGGGGTCCGGGCCTCGTCGGAGTCGGCGCTGGCCGCGGGGTCGTGGCGCAGGGCCGAGTAGCTGGCAATCCACCAGTTCTCGCGCGCCAGGCCTCGGTACACGCGCGCCGGTTCAGGCTCGAATCGATCGTCATCGGGGCCCAGGCAGTGGGCGCCCGGGGCCTTGTCGTCGACCTCCACCCGGGCGACAAAAGATGAAGCGCTGGCCAGTCGGTCCAGCGCCGTCGGCAGGTCAGAGCCGCAAAGCAGATGATGGGGCGCGGCCTGGTCACAGCCATTGACGTCGGCCACACCCACCCAGCAGGCGTGACTGGCGCGGGTCACGGCGACATAGAACAGGCGAACCCGCTCCTGCAGGGCCTCCCACTCGCTGGCGGCCTTGGCTTTTTCATCGCTGGCGTCGAGTTCGGCGATCCTCTGCCCGCTATCGTCGTGATATTCGAAAAACAGCGGCGCGGCGGGCTTGGCGTAGCAGCTGGCGAACGGAACGAACACCAGCGGATACTCCAGGCCCTTGGACTTGTGCACGGTCACGATCCGCACCAGGTCGGCGTCGCTTTCCAGCCGGATGACCTGGCTGTCGTCGTCGGAGCGATGCGCGCGCGCGATCTGGGACCGGAGCCACTGGATCAGGCCCTGCTCGCCTTCCTGGTGGGCGCTCTCGGCCTGCAGCAGCTCGGCCAGGTGGAGCAGGTTGGTCAGGCTGCGCTCGCCGCCGCGCCTGGATGCCAACAGGCGGGCCGGGACCGATTTGTCGGCCAGCAGACCGCGCAGCATGGCCAGCACCCCCTGCTCTCGCCAGATTCGGCCCAGCCTTGCAAAACCCTCGATCTCGCGGTCCAGATCATCGCCGTCGCGGCCCAGGGCATCGAGTTCGTCCAGCGAACGGCACAGGCTGGCCGCGGCCAGGGCGTTGCGAACGCGCTGGGCGTCCAGCGGCTGGGCGGCCGCCTCCAGCACGGCGAGCACGTCAAGCGCCTCGGGCTGGTCGAACACCGAATCGCGCTCGGACAGGTAGACACAATCCACGCCGCGCCCGCGCAGCGTCTTCTGGACCCGGGCCGCGTCGTGGCGATTGTTGACCAGAACGGCGATATCGGCCGGCCGCAGCGGCCGCCAGACCCCGTCTGCGGACCGAAAACCGGTTCGGCCCGAATCGCCTCGAGCCGCCTCGAGCAGCTGCGCAATGCACCCGGCCGTCATCTCGGCCAGGCGCGGCTGGTGGGCGGCTTTCGACAGCGCCTTGCCGTCAGCACCGGGCGGCTGATGCCAGAAGGTCAGCGCCGGGGGTTGCTGGCCATCGATGATCAGTCGATCGTCGCGATCGCGGCTGTCGACCGAATGAAAAGCGACCGGATCATCGACCGCCCCGCGAAAACCGAACGCCCCGCGCGGCTGGGCGTCAGCGGCGCTGAACAGGGCGTTGACCGCTTCGACCATGGGCCGGGTCGAGCGATGATTCTTGGGCAGGGTGAAGCGATCGGCAAGGCCGGTCGCCGACCGCGCGCGCAGGTAGGTGTGGATGTCAGCCCCGCGAAACGCGTAGATCGACTGCTTGGGATCGCCAATCATGAACAGTCCGTGGCGCGGGTTGGTGCGCTCGGGCAGATAGACCCGCTCGAAGATCCGGTACTGGATCGGATCGGTGTCCTGGAATTCATCGATCAGGGCGACCGGGTAGGCCTCGAGAATGCGCCGTCGCAGCGCCGGACCGCGCGATTGGTCGAGCGCCCGGTCAAGCTGGACCAGGAGGTCGTCGAAGTCGAGGCGATTGCGGCGCTGCTTTTCGGTCTGGTAGCGGTTGCTGATCCAGGCGGCCGCATGCGCCCACAGCGCGGGCAGCAGCTCGGGCGGCTCGGGGGCTGCGTCCAGGGCCGCGCTCAAGCGCTCCAGCCAGGGATGGGACGGCGCCTTGTTTTTCTTGCTGACCGCGACCAGCACGCTACCGTGCAGCACGTCCAGGCCGGCCGGCAGCGGATCGCCCGGGCGCCAATCATCGAGCGCTTCCAGCACCGCCGGGAAGCGCTTCTTGAAGCGCGCTGCTTCTTTTTTGGAATCGGCGTAAAAATGACCCTGAGCGAGCGCGGCCTCCAGCACCGAGCGCACCTCGCTTCCCTCCCCGGACCAGGCTTCGAGCACGGCACGACATTCCCGGTCGGCCAGGCGCTGATCATGCGCCTGGGCCTGGTCGAGCAGTGCGGCGGGCGCGGCCCCGGTCACCGATCGACCGCGGTGGCGAATCAGCAGGCCGGGCTTGAGCAAGCCCCGCAGCTGGTCGGAGAACGCCTGCGGCGACTGCAGCTGGTCCAGCAGCGGCTTGGCCAGCGGATGGCGCAGGTAGAGAAAGCGCCGCCAGTAGTCGTTGACCACCTGCTCGAACAGGGCCCGATCCTCGCTGTCGACCTCCTGCTCGAACAGACTGCCGCTGTCGAAGGCGTGCTGGCGCAGCATGCCCTGGGACCAGGCATGGATGGTATGGACGGCGGCCTCGTCCATCCATTCGGCCGCGACCTGCAGGCGCCGCGCGCAGGCCGCGCGCTGATCGGGATCCGGGTAGTCGGCCAGCAGCGCGCCAACAAACGCGTCCGCGCCCCCCTGCCCGGTCGCGAAGGCGGCCGCGGCTTCGGCCAGCCGCCGGCGGATGCGATCGCGCAGCTCCTGGGTGGCGGCCCGGGTAAAGGTCAGCACCAGGATTTCCGGCGGCGTCAGCGCGCCTTCGTCCTCTCGGCCGTGCCCCAGCACCAGGCGCAGGTACAGCGCGGTGATGCTCCAGGTCTTGCCGGTGCCGGCACTGGCCTCGATCAGGCGCACGCCGTGCAGGGGAAAGCGCAGCGGATCCAGGTTCGCGACCGCGGCGTTCATGAGCGCGAGTCCTGGGCCATGAAGGCCTGCACCATCGGGCCGTACAGGCGCTCCGACCAGACCCGGAAACCGTCGCCGTTGTCGCTGCCTTTGCGCAGGCTTTCGAAGTCGGGGTAGAACCGGGCCAGGGACGG
>JBMCIV010000150.1:0-4659 GCA_048616735.1 Wenzhouxiangella sp.
TGACCTATTACGGGCGCTGGACCTACAAGTTCGAGGAAGCCGCCCGCCAGGGCGCGGCCGGGGCCCTGATCGTGCACGCCACCGAGCCGGCCTCGTATCCGTGGGAAGTGGTCACCAACTCCTGGTCACAGGCCCAGTTCGAGCTGGGCGATACCGGCGACGAGCCGCTGATGGCCATCGAGGGCTGGATCACGCTGGACGGGGCGCGCGAGCTGTTTGAGCGCAGCGGGCACGACTTCGATGTGCTGATGAACGACGCCAAGGCGCCGGGCTTCGAGGCCGTGGCGCTGGGCACCACGGTCTCGGCCAGCGTGCGCCAGAGCGTGCGCACCGGCGTGTCGTACAACGTGCTCGGCCTGATCGAGGGCAGCGAGCGGCCCGACGAGGCCGTTGTCTACCTGGGGCACTGGGATCACCTGGGCCGCAACATGGCGCTGCCGGGCTCGGCCGGCATTTACAATGGTGCGGTCGACAATGCCTCGGGCATCGCCGGGCTGCTGGAGCTGGCACGGCTTTATCGCGACGGCGGCCAGCCCGAGCGCAGCGTGCTGTTTCTGGCCGTGACGCTGGAGGAATACGGCCTGCTGGGCTCGCGCTACTACGCCAACAACCCGGTGTTTGCGGCCAAGGACACGGTGGCGGCCATCAACATGGACGCCATGAGCCTGGTCGGGCCGACCCACGACGTGGTCGTGGTGGGCTACGGCTCCTCGGAACTCGAGCCGCTGCTCGAGCAGGCCGCGGTCGCGCAGGGCCGGCGCATGGTGGCCGAGCCTGCACCCGAAGCCGGCTTCTACTACCGCTCCGACCACTTCAATTTTGCCCGCGCCGGGATTCCGGCGCTGTACGCCAAAGGCGGGGTGGAGCACCGCGAGCTGGGGCGCGACTACGGGCTGTCGGTCGAGCGCGACTACCGCGACCGGCGCTACCACAAGCCGGCCGACGAATTCGACCCCGAGTGGGACCTGAGCGGCGTGGCCGAGGATCTGGAGCTGCTTTACGTGGTCGGCCGCGCGCTGGCCGACGGCGAGGACTGGCCCAACTGGTACCCGGGTAACGAGTTCCGCGCCATCCGCGCGCGCCAGCGGCCCTGAAGCCTCCGCGGCAGCGGGGTGGCCTGCGCTCGCCTGGGTTCAGGCGTTGCCGACGTCGCGGTCGCGCGGGGAGTGCAGGTATTCGCTTTCTTCGGCTGACTGCATGACCTGACGGGCGAGCTCCTCGATGCGCTCGCTGGCGCTCATCATGTCGTCTTCGTTGGGCACCTCCTGGGGCTGGTGGGCGTAGAGCCAGTAGTGCACGGCGCCTGCGATCAGGCCGTCGGCCAGCGCCCAAGGGTCGGCGTCGGGGTTTGCGTCGGCCAGCTGGTTGCCCAGGGCGACGACCGCGTCGGCGGCTTCGTCGAACAGGTCCTGGTTGACTTCGTCGATGTCGTCATCCTGCATCGGGGTATTCCTTGTCCTTGTGCTCGATGGCGGCCCGGGTCAGCCGGGCGCCCAGATCGATGACCCGGCGGGCGCGGTGGAACTCGTGGACCATGCACGCGTTCTTGGGAATCCGAACCACCAGGTCGGGCTGAAAAATGGCCAGGTGCTGTCGGGTCAGGGCCGCTTCCATGGTGTCGAGCGAGCGCATCATCACCGCGAACAAGCCCGGCTGGGTCTGGCTGGGGTCCTTGTCGCCGGCGAAATTGTCGACAAAATCCCTGAGCTTGTCCCACACCCCGCCCTCGCCGGCGTCCTTGTCGGCTTGGTCTTGTTTTTCATCCAGCTTGGCGTCGGCCGGGCCGTTGACGTCGGCCACCACCGTCAGGTCGGTCATGCAGCGCAGCGTCGGAGCCACCGGAATCGGGTTGAGCAGACCGCCATCGACCAGGGTGCGGTTGCGATAGCGATGGGGCGTAAAAATGCCCGGGATGGCGATCGAGGCGCGCACCGCGTCGAACAGCGAGCCCCGATCCAGCCACACCTCGCGGCCGTGCTCGATGTCGACCGCCACGGCGGTAAAGTCGATCTTGAGATCGCGGATATCGAGCTCGCCAATCAGTTCCTCGAGCTTGCCGATGATCTTGCGGCCCTTGATCAGCCCGCCGCCGGCAAAGCTCCAGTCGACCAGCGACAGCACGTCGGACTGCTTCAGTCCGCACACCCAGTCTTCGTAGGCCTGGAGCCTGCCGGCCGCGTGAACGCCGCCGACCAGCGCGCCCATGCTGCTGCCGGCGATGGCCTCGATCTCGGCCCCGGCTTCTTCCAGCGCCCGGATGACCCCGATGTGGGCCAGGCCGCGGGCGCCGCCGGAGCCCAGTACCAGCGAGACGGTTTTTCCGGACAAGAGCTTTTGCTCACTCATGCCCCTATTCTAGGCGCTGGCAGACCTTAACTGGAGCCCTCGGCCACCATGCCGTGCCGCGCGCGCCCGGAGACCCGCTGGATCAGGCGCACGGCATCGTCGCCGATCAGATAGAGGATCGGAATCAGGCCTAAGGTGATGACGGTGGCAAAAACGATGCCGAAGGCCAGCGAGGTGGCCATGGGGATCACGATCTGGGCCTGGAAGCTGGTCTCGAAGAACACGATCGGCGCCAGTCCCAGGAAGGTTGTCATCGAGGTCAGGATGATGGCCCGGAAGCGCGCCCGGGCGGCCTTGATGGCGGCGTCGATGCGGCTTTCGCCGGCGCGGCGATGGCGGTTGACGAAGTCGACCAGGATCAGGCTGTCGTTGACCACAACGCCGGCTAGGGCAATGATGCCGAATACGCTGAGCATGGAGATCGGCATGCCCAGGACCCAGTGGCCGAAGATCGCCCCGATCATGCCGAACGGGATCACCGACATGATCAACAGCGGCTGCAGGTAGGACTTCAGCGGCACGGCAATCAGGGCATAGATCAAAAACAGCGCAAAAGCGGTTCCCCAGAGCAGGTCGCGCTGGACCTCCTGCTGGCTGCGGGTGGAGCCGGCCAGGCGGTAGCGAACGTCGGGATAGCCCGACAGGATTTCGGGCAGGTGGACGTCGCGCAGGTCGTTGGAAATCCGGCCTGGTTCGGCCAGGTCCTTGTCGACCCGGGCCGAGACGCTGATCGAGCGCTCGCGGTCGTAGCGCCGGATCAGCGACGGGCTGGAGCCGACCGTCACGTCGGCCACGGCGCTGAACGGGACCGCGTCGCCGGCCGGGGTGCGGATGCGCATGCTTTCCAGGTAGCCCTCCGAGGAACGCTGCTCGCGCGGGTAGCGCACCATCACGCGAACATCGTCCTGGCCGCGCTGGATGCGCTGGACTTCCTCGCCGAAGAAGGCCTGACGCACCTGGCGGGCCAGATCCTGCTGGGTCAGGCCCAGGCTTTCGGCCTCGGGACGGATCTCGAGCTGCAGTTCGCGGGTGCCGCCGTCGAAGGAGTTGCGAATGTCGAAAGTGCCGTTGTAGCTGCGAATCTGTGCTTCGAGTTGGGCGGCGGCGGCTTCGAGCTGGGCCAGGTCGCGCCCGACCAGCTGGAAACTCAGGTCCGGTCCGTCGCCACCGGGTCCACCGGCCCCGCCGATGCGCAGGGCGCGAACGCCGGGGATCTCGCCGACCTCATCGCGCCAGATGCGCTCGAGTTCGCGCGTGCTGACCCGGTTTTCCTCATCGCGGGTCAGCTCGACCAGCATGCCGCCGGTGGTGTCCGATCCAGACCAGGAGAACACGGTGCGCACCACCGGCCGGTCGAACCCGCGCTCAGCCTGGATCTTGGCGTCGGCGGTGGCCAGCGCCTGGGCCAGCAGATCCAGGTTGGCGTGGGTGGATTCGGCCGGCGTGCCCTCGTTCATTTCCAGGTCGACCTGCATGAAATCGCCGGCCAGGTCGGGGAAGAACACCACCCGGACCAGGCCGCCGGCGATCAGCCCGAAAGAAAGGATCAGGATCGAGACGAAGCCGGCCAGGGCCAGGTAGCGGTGGCGCAGCAGCACCTTGAGCGAGGGCAGGTAGACGTTGTCGACCAGGCGGTACAGGCCGTCGGAGAATCCGCGCTGGAAGCGGATCATCCGGTTGGGGGTATCGACCTCGTATTTGCGCACCTTCATGTGGGCCAGGTGGGCCGGCAGGATCAGCTTGGATTCGATCAGCGACATGATCAGGCACAGCACCACCACCCAGCCGATGGCGGCAAAGAACTGCCCCTGCACGCCCGAGACCAGCAGGATGGGGGCGAACGCCGCAATCGTGGTCAGCACGCCGAAGGTGGCCGGGACCGCGACCTTGTAGACGCCGTTGACGACGTTGTCGACCGAATGGCCCTTGGCCCTGATCTCGGTATAGGCCGACTCGCCCATGACGATGGCGTCGTCGACCACGATCCCCAGCACCACCAGGAAGCCGAACAGGCTGATCATGTTGATCGTGACCCCGACCACCGGCAGCAGCCACAGCGCGCCCATGAAAGCCACCAGCAGCCCGACCATCACCCAGAAAGCGAGCTTCAGGCGCAAAAACAGGGTCAGGATCAGAAACACCAGCAGCGCGCCGGCGGCCAGGTTCTTGCCCATCATCTCGATGCGCCCGCGCAGCAGGTAGGAGATGTCGGCCCAGTGGTCGATGCTGATACCGGCCGGCAGATCGGCCTGGGCCTGATCGATGTAGTTGCGCACTTCGCGGGCGACGGCCAGGGCGTCCTGCTCGCCGACG
>JBMCIV010000151.1:0-4656 GCA_048616735.1 Wenzhouxiangella sp.
TCCAGCGCCGATCTTCGGGAATGTGATCCAGCGGGCCCAGGTCCAGTTCCGAAAAAACCACCGGCGTGGGCATCAGCGGTTCGACCCGGGTTCCAGCGCACGCGCTGAGCAGCAGGGCGCACACCGTCAGCAGCGTGAAAGCTGCAAACGGTCGCTGGCCGGAAGCGCCTTTCCCCCAGCATCCAGGGTTCATGCCAATCCCTCATTTCGATCGCCTCGAAGCATAAACCCCCCGTTCCCGGCAGTTCAAGCGCTGTTTTCAAGGGGGCCCGCGTCAAACTCTCCGGATACCGGAACCGGCGCGACAACGGCATCCGTTTCGCTGCACAATACCAAGGCCAGCTTTAGCAAGCCGGGGTAGAGATGAGAAAAAACGCATACAGCTACGACGATTTGCTGAAGGCCGGGCACGGCGAACTGTTCGGCGGCGACGGCGCCCGGTTGCCGCTGCCGCCCATGCTGATGCTGGACCGAATCACGCACATCGACGGCGATGGCGGTCCCCACGGGCTCGGCCAGATCGTAGCCGAGCTCGACATCCATCCGGACCTGTGGTTTTTCCACTGCCATTTCGAGTCCGACCCGGTGATGCCGGGCTGCCTGGGGCTCGACGCGCTGTGGCAGCTGGTCGGCTTTTTTCTGTCCTGGAGCGGCGGGCCCGGGCGCGGACGCGCGCTCGGGGTGGGCGAAGTCAAGTTCAGCGGCCAGGTACTGCCCAGCGCCCAGCGGGTGACTTACCGGATCGACATGAAACGCGTGCTGCTGCGGCGCCTGATCATGGGCATCGGCGATGGCACAATGAGCGTCGACGGGCGCGAAATCTATTCGGCCACCGATCTCAAGGTCGGCCTGTTCACGTCCACCGACTCTTTTTGAAACCAGGAGCGATCATGCGTCGTGTCGTCGTCACCGGATTCGGGATCGTGTCGAGCATCGGCAACAACGTGGCCGAAGTACTGGCCTCGCTCCAGACCGGCCGTTCCGGCATCCGCTACAGCGAGAAGTACGAGGAACTGGGGTTTCGCAGCCAGGTGCACGGGCCGGTCGAATTGTCCCTGGCCGATCTGATCGATCGCAAGCTCAGGCGTTTCATGAGCACCGCGGCCGGCTACAACTACGTGGCCATGCAAGAGGCCATCGCCATGGCCGGTCTCGAGGCTGGCGAGATCAGCCATCCGCGCACCGGCCTGATCGCCGGTTCCGGCGGCGCCTCGACCGAAAGCGTCTTCCAGACCGGAGAAATCGCTCAGAAAAAAGGGGCGCGCAAGGTCGGACCCTACCGGGTCACGCAATGCATGTCGTCGGCCATTCCGGCCAACCTGGCCACGGCGTTCAAGATCAAGGGCATCAGCTACACCATCAGTTCCGCCTGCGCCACCAGCGCTCACTGCATCGGCAACGGCGCCGAACTTATCCAGCTTGGCAAGCAGGACGTGGTGTTTGCCGGCGGCGCCGAAGAACTGCACTGGGGCACCTCGGTCATGTTCGACGGCATGGGTGCCTTATCGTCGAACTACAACGCCACGCCCGAACGGGCCTCGCGCGCCTATGACGCCGATCGCGACGGCTTCGTGATTTCCGGCGGCGGCGGCATGCTGGTGCTCGAGGAACTCGAGCACGCCCGGGCCCGCGGCGCGCGCCCGATCTGCGAACTGGTCGGCTATGGTGCGACCTCCGACGGCGCCGACATGGTCCAGCCCTCCGGCGAAGGGGCGACGCGCTGCATGCAGCTGGCCCTGGATGGCGTGGATTCGCCCATCGACTATATCAACGCGCACGGCACCAGCACGCCGGTCGGCGACGTCAAGGAACTGGAGGCGATCCGGGCCGTGTTCGACACCGACAGCCCGCCGATCGCCTCGACCAAGTCGCTGGCCGGGCACGCCCTGGGGGCCGCCGGCGTCAACGAGGCGGTCCACTCGATCCTGATGATGCAAAACGATTTCATCGCCGCCTCGGCAAACATCGAGCGTCTGGATCCGGCCGCTGAAGGGTTCGACATCGTGCGCGCCCGCCGCGACGGCGTGCGGCTGGATACCGTCATGTCCAACAGTTTCGGTTTCGGCGGCACGAACGCGACGCTGGTGTTCCGCCGGGCCTGACCAGGCGCCGGCGGCCAGTCGCCGCAACTACCGCCCTGTGCTATGATGAGCGCTGCGCTGGGCTGGCCGATGCAGGTCAAATCACGTCAGCGCCCTCTCGCGGATTGAATGTTTTCCAAGGCCTTTCCCCGATTTGTCTTGCGCGCCGCCCTCTCGCGGCCCGTTTACCAAGCCTTGGTCAACAAGGAAACACCATGTCTTTTGATTCCCTCGGCCTCAAGGCCGAACTGCTGCGCGCCGTTGGCGAGCAGGGCTATACCCGTCCCACCCCGATTCAGGAAAAAGCCATTCCGGCCATGCTGGCCGGGCGCGACCTCATGGCCAGCGCCCAGACCGGTACCGGCAAGACCGCGGCCTTCACCCTGCCGCTGCTGCAAAAGCTCAGCGACCGGACCGGCCCGCGCAAGCTGCGCGCCCTGATTCTCACGCCCACGCGCGAGCTCGCCGCCCAGGTCCACGAAAACCTGCGGGCCTACGGTCGTCACCTCAACCTCAAGTCGCTGGAAGTCTTCGGCGGCGTCAACATCAACCCGCAGATGGACAAGCTCCGGCGCGGCATCGACGTGCTCATCGCCACGCCCGGCCGCCTGATCGACCACATCGAGCGCGGCACCGTGCGCCTGGATAGTATCGAGATGCTGATCCTCGACGAGGCCGACCGCATGCTCGACATGGGCTTCCGCCCGGCCATCGACCGGATTCTCAAGCACGTGCCCCAAAGACGCCAGACGCTGCTGTTTTCGGCCACGTTTTCCAGGGAAATCTCGGCGCTCGCGCACCAGTTCCTGAAAGATCCGCTGCGCATCGAGACCGCCCCGCCCAATTCCACCGTCGAAGCGATCGCGCAGAAAGCCATCCGGGTCGACCAGAACCGCAAGCGCGAGCTGCTGTCGTGGATGATCGGGGCCGAAAACTGGCGCCAGGTGCTGGTCTTCACCCGCACCAAGCACGGCGCCAACCGCCTGGCCAAACAGCTCGAAACCGACGGCCTGCGCTCAGCCGCCATCCACGGCAACAAGAGCCAGGGGGCCAGAACCAAGGCGCTGGCCGAGTTCAAGCAGGGCAAGGTGCGCGTTCTGGTCGCCACCGACATCGCCGCCAGGGGCCTGGACATCGACCAGCTCCCGCACGTGGTCAACTACGAGATTCCGAACGTGCCCGAGGACTACGTCCACCGCATCGGCCGCACCGGCCGGGCCGGCCGCGACGGGCTGGCAGTATCGCTGGTCTCCGGCGCCGAGCACCACCAGTTCGAAGACATCCGCAAGCTGGTCAAGGTCGCCATCCCGACCGAATCGCTGGACGGCTACGAGCCGACCGAGCAGCCGGCGCGCAATCCCCAGCCGCAGAAAAAGCAGGGACGCGCCCCGCGCAGCAACAACAACGCCGGTGCACGCTCCGGCCGCGGCCGAAATAGCGGCGGCGGTGGCGGCGGCCGCGGACGGTCGCGCACCTCGCGCGCGGCCTGACTCGGCTGCCGCGCCCGGGCGCGGCGGTGGGAAAGGAAGGTCGCAGGGCTCGACAAATTGCGCCGGCCTTGGCGCCGAAGCCACATCCGGTCAATTCTGCATGGGAATGCCATCGTCCCAGCGAAAGCCGACGGCGCCTGCCTGCCAGACCCCGTCTCCGAAAGGGCTGGGGCCCCGAATATCGAGGTGCAGCGGCAATCCGTAGCCGGGACTGAAATCTTCGACCCCGCGAACCGTGCTGCGATGCATGATGCGCAGCCCCTGCTGTTCGGCCGGAAAATGGGCCTCGGGCGAAGCGTGGTGCGCCACGGCGAGGTTATCGATAAAGATACAGTCGTTGTCCCGGTACTCGTAGGCAATGGCGTATCCATGGTCCAGGCCGGCGTCGAGGATATCGTTGTATTCATGGCACAAGCGCTTCAACTCCTTGGCATTGAGCAGCCGGAAGCCGTCGCCATTGCGCGGCTTCTCGATCACCGCCCCGGTCATGCCCAGGTGCAGCCACAGGCTGGTGCGCCCGGAAATGGGGTGCTCATGAACGGCCGGACGAACGACACCGGAGGTGGCGTTGACCGAGGACAGACGCCACCAGAATTCCTGGCGATCGGGGGGCAGCGCATCGTAGGCCGCTCCCTGATGGGCAAAATAGGTACCGCCGCCTTTTTCGGCTGGCCGGACGATGTGGTAGCCGGCATGTGAAAAGGTATCCGTATTGAAGCTGCCATCGTTGTGCCACTGCGGGCCGACACCCGGTATCCCGTAGCGACGATCGTTGGACAGCCGGAATATGTGCCTGTTGCCCCCGGGCGTGGCCGGATGGACGCCATGCGTGCTGTGCAGCGCCTGACCGCCCCACCAGCTGCTGGCGCGCAGAAAATCCTCGGGCGTCAGCGGCCGGTCGCTTTTGAAAACGAGAAACCCCCGCCGGGCCATTTCTACTTCCAGCGCTGCCACCACTTCCGGCGCCGGCCTGCCGGCTTTCAAATCGATGCCGTGCACTTCGGCACCCAGGGGCTTAAGCGGAACAATCCTCCCCCCGCCGCGCTCGATCGCCTCGGCATGCGCCGGGTCAAGCGCTGGGAATT
>JBMCIV010000152.1:0-4648 GCA_048616735.1 Wenzhouxiangella sp.
TGCTTTCCGCGCACAGGAGCCATGAGCGTGCATCAATCAGACAACCCCGAATCTCTCCGGCCGATTCGCCTGGCCGCCTCGGCCGTGCTTGTCGCCGGCCTGTTTTGTGCCTCCGCGCCGGCGCTCGCAGATTCTGGCTTTTACCTTGGCGGCAGCGTCGGGCGCTCGCTTGTTGATGCCGACATCGCCGGTCCCGGTGCCGCGCCGATGGGATTTGACGACGGTGACGCGGCGTGGAAGGCGTTCGCGGGATTGAACATCGATGCTTTCGTCTTTGATTTTGCCGTGGAGGGCGGCTACGTGGACTTTGGCCGGCCCGCCGAGCGGATCGCAGGGAACGAGGTGGAAGTCGGTCTGACCGGCTGGGACTTTTTCGGCCTGGCCGGGCTGGAGCTCGGCCCGATCGGGGTGTTTGCCAAGGCCGGTTTGATCGGCTGGTCGGCCGACGCTGCGGTAAACGGCAGCCGCATCTACGACGATAGCGGTACCGATCCGGCCTACGGCATCGGCGTGCGCTTCAGCCTGTTTTCCACCGAGCTGCGCGGTGAATACGAGTACTTCGATCTCGATGGCGTCGACGTTTCGCTTTTGAGTCTTGGGGCCGTCTGGACGTTTTAGCCGCGCCCACGGCAGGCTCATCGCGGCTCGACGGGGCGATCGAAGATCCCGCCGCCCCGCCCGGAAAGGGCTTGCCGCCGGATCACGGGCGATTCAGCGCGAAACTCAGCAGCCAGCGATTGCCGCGCTCGATCTGCGAAACCCGGTGCTGGTAGAGATCGGGCCGGAACAGGACGAGCCGCCCGAACAGGTTGAAAATCGTCTTCTCGCAGTGGAATTCGCCGCCGGCCTGGGACTTGGCCAGTATCAAGTTGAGTTTGTACAGCCGGCCCTCGGCGACCATGTCCACGTGCGGCACGATGGCGTGGCCGGCCGAGTAGCGCACGAGGTAGACGCTTAGGCGCCTGGACTGGAAAAGAACCCGGTTTTTGACTTTTTCGGACATTGCGCTCCTGTCTGTGAATAAGTCATTACCTTGCCATTGTGAAGGCCATGGCCGCCAATGAAAAGTCAAGGCGCTGGTTAGGATCCCCAGCCCGAGTCGGGTAGGCAGGCGGCGTTTTACGCCTTGCCTGCCCTGCCCACACGTGCCCGACGCGAGTCGATATGCTGGCTGTGAACCTTCAGCGGATGCCGTTTTGAGCTTTCAATTGACCCGGCCCCATCTCGAGCAGGCGCTCGATCAGATCGCGCGCCAAGACCCTCACATCGCCCAGGCGCTGGAAGAAGTCGGCTACCCCGACGAGCGCCGGCGCGGCGAGCCCAGCTACGAGCACTTTCTCAGGATCATCGTCGGGCAGCAGCTGTCGGTGAAAGCGGCGGCCACGATCTTCGGCCGGATCGAGGTGGCCCTGGAAGGCGACTTTCAGCCCGAACGCGTGCTGGCCATGAACGACAGCGAACTGCGCGCGCTCGGCCTTTCCCGGCAGAAGATCGGCTACGCGCGGGGGCTTTCCGAGGCGGTGCTCGACGGCCGCCTGGTCCCGGCCGCGCTGGCCGACCTGCCGGACGCAGCGGTGGTTGAACAGATTACCCGGCTCAAGGGTTTCGGGCGCTGGAGCGCGGAGATGTTTTTGCTGTTTTCGCTGGGCCGGCCCGACGTCTGGCCGGCCGACGATCTGGCCATCCAGGCCGGGCTGCATCGGATCAAAAAGCTCACGTCCCGCCCGGACCGCAAGCGCGCCGACGCGCTGGCCCAGCCCTGGCGGCCGTATCGCGGCGCTGCGGCCATCTTCATCTGGCATTATTACTCGAACGCACCGATGCCGTGAGCGGCCGGTCAGCACCACACCGCTGCAACGCCTGAGGATAAAGCAGTCAACTATTCTGCCCAATTTGGTCGTGTGCGATGCCCGTACGGTGGACGACGATGATCTGCTGGCCGTGGAACGGCGCGGAGCGGACCGAACCGGCGAGCTACAGATCGCGATGCACCAGCCAGGCCAGTGCTGGTATTACTATCCGCGCATGAACCGCGACGAAGTCCTGCTCTTCAAGACTTATGATTCAGCGCTCGATGGCCGTACGCGTTTTACCCCGCATTCTTGCTGCAAGAATCCGCGCGCGCCCCGCCATGCAGCGCCACGGGAAAGTCTGGAGACGCGCTGCCTGGTTTTCTTTTAAGCTGCGCGGCCAGCGCCACCCCGAAACGCTGACTCGTCCAAACTCGCCGGCAGGCTGTGCTTGGCGGGCTGAGCCAGCTTGGCCGGCGCCTGCGCTGGTCAGCGATCGCCGCCAGGCTCAAGCAGCTCCGGGCGCTGCTCGGCAAGCCGCTGCAGCTGGTCGGCGTCGAGAATCGAGCGCAGCGCGTCCTGCCAGGCTTGCTCCGCGCGATCGAGCTGCGCGCGCAGTTCCCTGGTCCGTACCTGGAGTTCTTCGCGCCGGGCGCTGTCTGCGCCGGCTTCGGCCGGGGCCCGGGACTGGCGCTGCGCTTGCAGCCCGGTGCGAACGCCGACGCGCTCTTTGAGCAGGGTTTGCCGCGCCTGCTCAAGCGCCTGGAACTGGCCGGTCTCGAGGCCGAGCTGCTCGGTCAGGGTGTCTTCGTCCCAGTGCAGGCGTTCCCGGGCATGGTGCTCGCGCAGGCGATCGCGCTCGGCCCGGGCCTGCTGCACCGTCTCCGGCCTGGCGTCGGCATCGGCTACGCGCTCGGCCTGCGCGCTCGGGTCGGGCGCGGCCTGGGCCGGCGCCGAGCGCGGCGCCGCTGCCGGGCGGTCGGGTGGCGTCGGCGGCGCCGACGCGGTTTCCGGATCCTGTCCGCCGCATGCGCTCAGCAAGAGCGCGAGCACCGGGACGCCAAACCATCGGGCAAGCAGTTGCATGACATTCGATTCTTAAGGCAGATTCAGCCGTTCAGACCTTACCCGTTGCTCTCGGGTTCCGATGCGACGGTCGGACCGGCAAAAAGCGCGCCGGCCAGGATCGGGTTTCGGGCGCCGGTGACGGGTCCCGTTGGCACCGGCCTGCCTTCCAGCCTTTCGCGCGCCAGCCAGGCGAACAGCAGGGCTTCGACCTGGTCGGGATCCAAGCCATGCTCGGCGCTGGAGCAAACCCTAACCGGATGGACAAGCGCTTGCAGGCGCTCCATCAGCGCCAGGTTGTGGACTCCGCCACCGCAGGCGATCAGCCGCTGAGGGCGCTGGTCTTCCGGCAGCTTGTTGAGCGCGTTGGCGATGCTTTGTGCGGCCACTTCGACCAGCGTCGCCTGGACATCGGCCGGCCGCTCATGCGCCCAGTCGGGCAGGCGGGCACCAAGCCAGCCGGGGCTGAAATACTCGATGCCGGTGCTCTTCGGCGCGGGCCTGGCGAAATACTCATCGGCCAGCAGCGTGTCCAGCCACTGCCCATCGGCCTGGCCGCAAGCCGCCCAGGCGCCACTTGCGTCGAAGCGCCCGGAATGGTGGGCTCGGTACCACAGATCGAGCAGGCAGTTGGCCGGGCCGGTATCGAAACCGGTCACCCCGCCGGCGGCCGGCAGGACGGTGAGGTTGGCGATGCCGCCCAGGTTGATCACCGCGCGGTTTTCGGTCGCGCTGGCCAGCAGCGCCTCGTGCAGCAGCGGCGCCAGCGGCGCGCCCTGGCCGCCGACGGCGAGGTCGGCGCGGCGGAAGTCGGCGACGGTGAGGACGCCGGTTTGGGCCGCGATCCGGTGCGCATCGCCGATCTGCTGCGTGGTGGGCGGCTGCTGATCGGGGTCGTGCAGCACGGTCTGGCCGTGCGAGCCGATGGCGCGGATGTCGGCTGCGCGCAGGCCGGCCTGGTCCATGACCTTCAGCGCCGCGGCAGCGAAGGCGTCGCCGAGAGCGGCGTCCAGCCGGACCAGCCTGAGCGCGGGAAAACGCGTCGGATCGCGCCGCAGCGCATCCAGCTCGGCCCGGACCGGGGGGGTGAATTCAGCGGTGTGCTGGGCCAGAACCCGGGGCGGTTGGGGCTCGAAATCGGCCAGCACGGCATCGATGCCGTCCATGCTGGTGCCCGAAATCAGACCAATATAGCGCTCGGCCACGGGTGGAGCGCTAGCAGTCGGTATCGGCTTGCTCGCAGCGCTCGTCTTCGCGCTGGGCGAGCAATACGGCCGGGCCCTGGAGTTCCTCGAGCTTGGCCAGCAGCGGCTCGCCGGTGCGGCGGAAATCGTCCATCAGCGTCGGCGGCAGCGGCTGGGCGGGCGGCAGGTCCACGGTGCGCGGGTCGCGATGGGCGCCGTTGACCAGGAACTCGTAGTGCAGGTGTGGCCCGGTGGCCATACCGCTCATGCCCACCGTGCCGATGGTCTGACCCTGTCGAACCCGGTCGCCCACGCTGACGCTGCGCCGGTGCAGGTGGAGGTAGCGGGTGATGATGTTGTTGCCGTGCTGAATGAAAACGTAGTGGCCGTTGGCGTTGTTATAGGTCGAGCGGATCACCCGGCCGTCCCCGGCCGCCCATACCGGCGTGCCGGTGGGCGCGCCGTAGTCGGTGCCGTTGTGGGGTCGAACCCGCCGGGTGATCGGGTGGAAGCGGCGCGGGTTGAAGTTGGACGTCACCCGAGTGAAGTTCAGCGGCGCCCGCAGAAAGGCCTTGCGCATGGGTCGGCCGTCGGGGGCGAAATAGTCCG
>JBMCIV010000153.1:0-4619 GCA_048616735.1 Wenzhouxiangella sp.
GCGCTTTAAGCACACGCGCGCGATTTCGCCGCAAACGCCGGCCAGCCGGGCCAGACGGTCCTTCAGGTACAGGCGGAGCGCGACGGCGACCTGGTCGTTGCGGCTGCGACCGGCGTGGATGCGCCCGCCGACCTCGCCCAGCTTGTCGATCAGCCAGGCTTCGATCGCGGAGTGCCCATCCTCATAGCGCGCGTCGAGCACGAACTCGTCGCCTGCAAACGCCGCCGCCAGCGCATCGAGGCTTGCGACCATGGCTTCGGCCTGGGCCGCGGTCAGGACGCCGATCCGGGCCAGCCCACGGGCATGTGCCTGGCTGGCGCGGATATCGAACGGCAGCAGCTGGCGGTCGAGGACCACGTCCTCGCCGGCCAGAAAGCGCATCACGCGCTCGTCGACTTCTGCAGCCGAGTTCTTTTTCCAGATGTAGTCAGACATGAAGCGGCTCGTGCTGCTGCGAGTTGTTTAAGGAAACGACAGACAAGCGGATAAACGCGGATAAGCCCAGGTCAAAAAGAACGATGAAGCCAAGGCGGACAGACCGCCAGTCCGCAGCGGCAACGGCCGGCGATAACGGTCTCCAGCAGTCACCAGCCGATACGGCACCCGATCCGCGCTTAGCCGGGTTCATCTGCAGCTCCCAATCGAATCCCGGTCAGCTCATCCAGCCCCAGCGCCAGGTTGATGTTCTGCAGGGCCTGGCTGGCCGCACCCTTGAGCAGATTGTCCAGCACGGCCACGAAAGTCACCCGATAGGGCTGGCGCGGATCCACCGCAAAGCCGCCGACACGCAGCCCGGGGCGACCGGCGATCTCGCGGATCTCGGGGATCTCGGCGGTGACCTCGATCAGCGGCGCATCGCGATAGCTTTCTCGAAACAGCGCCAACAGCTGCGCGCCGTCCAGCTCCGCGGACAGGTTGACGGTCAAGGTCAAGGAAATCCCCCTGAAAAACGGGGCCACGTGCGGGTGGAAGCGTACCGGACGGCCCAGATGCGTCGAAATTTCGCGTTCGTGCACGTGGCCGGTCAGGCTGTAGGGGATCAGATTGTCGGCCAGACGCTCGGGGTCGTTGCGCGGCGACGGCGTCCTGCCCGCTCCGCTGTAGCCCGAGACCCCGAACACCACCGGCGGGCGGGTCAGGTATTCGCGTATCGGCAACAGCGCAAACTGTGCGCCGGTGGCATAGCAGCCCGGGTTGGCGATCCGTTTCGCGCCGTCCAGCGCCTGTCGATTCCACTCGCTCAGGCCGTAGATCCAGTCGGGCTCGAAGCGGTAGTCGGCGCCAAAGTCAATGATCACCGCTTCCGGATGAGCGGCCTCGATCGCCGCCACCCAGGGCGCGCTGGCGCCATTGGGCAGGGCCAGGACCCAGACGCGGGCATCGACGTCGGCCACGCCGTCCGGATTCAAAGCCGCCAGCTTTGCCGCCGAGTCGGGCCAGTGCGGATCGATAGTGCGCAGGGGCTGACCGGCCTGCGAATTCGACGAGGCCAGCACCAGCTCCAGCCCGGGATGGGTGGCCAGCAAAGGCAGCAGCGTGGCCCCGGTGTATCCGCGCCCGCCGATCAGTGCTACGCGCTCAGGGCTCAAGACCGTCCTCCTGCCAGCCCGAATCGCGGGCGTGGGCGTCTTCGACCAGGCGCTCGAGCAGGCTGAAATCGGCCACCCCGATCACGTGCACGATCCACTCGCCGCGGCGAAAACTGGCGTGCGCCTGCTGCAAATACCAGGCCGCGATCGGGTTGGCTGCGCGCGAGCGCCAGTACAGGCGCGGGCAGCGCGCGCGCAGGATTTGCCACAGCGCTGCGGCCAGGCCCTCACCCTGGGCCTCGGGGGTGACCACGAATTTGTCGAGATAGGGGGTGCCGTCGACGCCGCGCGCGATGAGGGCGGCGGCGCGACCGGTCTCGGCCAGAAGAATGCCTTCCAGCTCGCGGCCCTGGCGCCAGTCGGCGCGCAGCCTGCGGCCGAAACTTTCTTCGAGCATGGCCTCCAGGGCGGCGACTCGATCCTGCGGCACCCGATCAAACCATTCGATGCGCTCGCCGCGCCGGATCAGCGTGCCGGCGCCGGTGTGGGTAAACAACTCCCGGGTCAGCTTGGCCGCCGAGGTGATCGAGACCGAAGTCTCGGGCGGCAGGCGCTCGAGCATGTCCTTGATCTGGGCCAGCTTGAGCTGCATCCCCGAGTGCACCCAGTCCTGGGCGATGAGATGCTCGTAGTCGCCGCTGATGGAAATGGCCGAGATGATGCGCCCGTTCTGGTCGAGCAGGCCACCGGTGCCGGTCAAAAAGATCACTTTGTAAGGCCGGACCGTCCAGACCAGCTCGCGAGTGGCGATATCGGCGTTGATGTTCATGACCTGGCCGCTCGGCGATTCACCCAGGCAGGCCACCACCGGCAGCGCACCGGCGCGCACGGCCGAGCGCACCGGATCGAGCTCGACGCTGTCGATCCGGCCCACCAGCCCCAAGTTTTCGGGATCCGCCAGGCGGGCATTGAAGACCCCGTGGAGGATGCCGCGGGCGCGCACACCGCGTGCTTCCAGGGCGTCGACCAGGGTGGCGTTGGCCCGGTAGATCACCGGCCGGGCCACCGCCATGACCGCCTCGGTGGTGACCCTCAAACCATCATGCTTTTCGACCGGAACACCGGCCTCGGCCATGGCCTGATCGAGCTGCGGACCGGCCCCGTGCATTACGATCGGCGTCAATCCGAGCCGATGCAGGAACGCCAGCGCTGCAGCCAGCTCATCAAGATCCTCGCTCAGCACCGCGCCACCGACCTTGACCACGGCGAAACGCGCTTCCTCGATGCGCGAGAACTGCTTGAGGTACTGGCGGGCCTCGCGGCTGGAGCCGAGCTGGCCGAGCAGTTCGATGACGGTCTGGCGAATTTCAGCCACGGCCACAGACCAGCCTGCGGTACAGCGTTTGCGCCTGCTCCAGCTGCTCCAGCGCGACCCACTCATCGACCGCGTGCGCCTGGGCGATGTCGCCGGGGCCGAGGACCAGCGCCGCGATACCGGCATCGGAAAACAGCGACGCTTCGGTCCAGAACCCGACCGGCTCGCCAACGGCCAGATCGTGACGGCGGCAGAACTCGCGCGCGGCGCCATCATCCTGTCCCCCAGCCGGCAGCGGGGGACCGGAAAAGGGGATCTCCCACTCGGCCCACTGCCCGGCGCCGGCCAGATCCCGCAAGGCGGCAAACAGCGCGTCGTTGGACTGGCCCGGGCCGAGTCGGGCGGAGTAGTGCAGGCGGGCATCGCCGGCGATCACGTTAGATTTGGTGCCGCCGTTGAACAGGCCCAGGTTGAAGCCGCTGGGGCGGCCGGCGGCGGCTTCGGCCGCGCAGTAATCCAGGGCCGCGCTGGTCCAGCGCGCGGCGCGATGGTTGGCGTTGTCGTCCAGCGCGCGCGGCTCCGAGGAATGCCCCATCACGCCGCGAAAATGGCCCTTGACCGACAGATAGCCGCGATGGGCCAGAACGGCTTGGCAGTTGGTCGGCTCGCACACCACCGCCTGGTCGAAGTCGCGATGCCCGGGGCGCTCGAGGAATTTGCGGATGCAGCAGCTGCCGGCACCCTCTTCGTCGCTGGACAGCAGAATGGCCATGGGCTGGTCGGTCTGCTCGGCGACGCTCAGCAGGGCCGCGGCGGCACCCTTGATGTCGCATACGCCGCGACCATAGGCCTTGCCGTCTTCGACGCTCAGCTGCAGCGGCGGACGGGTCCAGCCTTCGCCCACCGGCACCGTATCGAGGTGGCAGTTAAACAGCAGCCGCGCCGGGCCGCGGCGGGCGAACAGGTTGACGTGGCCTTGCCCGTAGTCTTCGAAAGCCAGCTCGAAGCCCGACCGTTCCAGCACGGCGGCGGCGTGGGCGAACATCGCGCTGTCCGGCGCAATCCGCCGCGGCGGGTTCTGACTGTCGCAGGCAATCAGCGGCGCCAGGTGCCCCAGCACGTCTTCCAGGCTCATGACGACAGGCCGGGCTGGAGCACTACTTGCGCACCCGCGCGGCCAGGGTGGAACTCTGGCCGATCAGCTTGACAAAGCCTTCGGCTTGTTCCGGCGTCCAGTCCGCCGACTGGGCGTAGACCGCCTCCGGGTCGCGCAGCAGGAAGCGCGATCCCACCGAGACGGCCGCTACGCTGCCGCCGTCGCAGGCCAGCCGGACCACGCCGGTCACGTATCGGTTGGCGCTTGCGAAGTAGGCCTCGAGGTCGGCTTTGTGCGGCTCGAAGAAAAACCCCGTATAGACCAGCTCGGCCCAGCGCTGGGCCATGGTCAGCTGAAACTGGTTCTGCAGACGGGTGTTGACGGCTTCGCGCAAGGCGCGCTGGGCAATCATCAGGCCGTCGACGCCGGGGCACTCGAACACGATCCGCCCTTTCAGCCCGATCGACACGTCGCCGGTGTAGATATGGCGCCCGACACCGTAGGCCCCGAGCCGCTCGTTCAGGCGGCGGAGGATTTCCGGCCCCGGCATGGGCTCACCGTCGAGACTGACCGCGCGGCCGTGCTCGAACCCCAAGGTCAGGGCCAGCGGATGCTCCGGCCACTCGGTGCGCGGCCGGCACAGCACCCTGGTGTCGTCGCCGGGCACGCCGAACTCGTC
>JBMCIV010000154.1:0-4618 GCA_048616735.1 Wenzhouxiangella sp.
GGCTCGGGTCAGCCACTCGGCCACCTCTCCGTAAATCGTATTGTCGCATCCATTCGCTGGTGCCCGGGGGTCTTTGCCCGACGCGCCAACGAAGCCCGATAGGATACCAATAGCCCGGTTGCAGGTAAAGCCCCGGGCGCGATGTTAGACTGATGACTGTTGTTCGACGGGTGCCTTGGATGCTGGAACGATCCGAATCCGAACAGGGTCGCCACACCAACCGCGTTGTGGCTTTTTTCCGCGGTTTTTTGCGCAGCCCGGAGCAGGTCGGCTCGGTGGTGCCAAGCTCGCGTTTTCTGGAGCAGCGGCTGGTGCGCACCGCCGGGGTTTCCGGCGCGAGCTGCGTGGTCGAGCTGGGGCCCGGTACCGGCGGGACGACCCGGGCGCTGCTGGCGGCGATGCCGGCCCAGGCCGTTTTGCTGACCATCGAGCTGGATTCGGAATTTGCCGATGCGCTGGCCGAGATCGACGACCCGCGCCTGATTTCGCATACCGGCAGCGCGGCCGACCTGGCAGAGGTTCTGCGCCTGCACCAGCTGCCCGCACCCGACGCCATCGTTTCCGGGATTCCTTTTTCGACCATGCCGCGGCAGATCGGCCAGGCCGTGCTCGAGGCCGTTCGCGACAGCCTGCGCCCCGGTGGCGTGTTCGTGGCCTACCAGTTCCGCGGTCACGTGGGTCGGATGGGGCGGGCGGTGCTGGGCCAGCCCGAGATCGAATTCGAAGCCCTGAACGTGCCGCCGATGCGGTTTTTTCGCTGGATCAAGCGCTGATTACGTCGGCAGCGTCAAGATCGCGCTGGCAATCGAGAAGTAAACCAGGATACCCAGCACGTCGGCCACCGACGTGATCAGCGGCGTGCTGGCCGTGGCCGGGTCCATGTTCAGCCGCTGCAGAATGAACGGCAGCAGCATGCCGATCATGGCACCCATGATGACCACCGCCAGCATCGCCAGGCCCACTACCAGCGCCAGCTCCACCCCGAGTTCCGGACCGCCGCGCCAGACGCCCACGGCCGCCACGGCCACGCCCATGGTCAGGCCCAGACCCAGGGCGACGGCAAATTCCTTGCCCCACAGCTTCAGCCAGTCCTTGGCCTCGACGTCACCCGTGGCCAGGGCGCGCACCATCAGGGTCGCCGACTGGCTGCCGGCGTTGCCGCTGCCGGCGATGATCAGCGGCAGGAAGAACACCAGCGCAATGACCGCTTCGATGGCCGGCTCGAACAGCGCGATGGCCAGCCCCGAGATCAGGTTGACCACCACCAGGATCAGCAGCCAGCCGATGCGCTTGCGGTATAAAAACCCGGCCGAGGCCTCGCGCAGGGAGACGTTGAGGCTGCCCGTGCCGCCGAGCTTGTGGAAATCCTCGGTGGTTTCCTGCTCGGCCACGTCCATGATGTCGTCGACCGTGACGATGCCGAGCATGACCCCGTTCTTGTCGGTCACCGCCAGCGTGTTGATGTCGTAGCGCTGGATGACCTGGACGGCCTCCTCGCGGTCGGCGGCGGCCTGGACCGAGTAATACTCCTCGTCCATCAGGGTCTCGACCTTGGCGTCCTGGCGGGCGAGGATGAAATCCTTGAGCTTGACCGCATCAAGCAAATGGCCGCGCTCGTCGGTGACGAACACGAAGTTGATGGTCTCGCCGCGATGGGCTTCGTGGCGGATATGGTCGAGCGCGCGGGCCACCGTCCACGACGGCCGCACGGCCACGAAGCGCGGGGTCATCAGGCGGCCGATGGATTCTTCCGGGTAGCCGAGCAGCTTGAGCGACTGCTTCAGATCATCCGGGCTGAGCAGCTTGAGGAAGTTCTCAAGATCTTCGGACTCGAGGCTTTCCAGGAACGCGGTGCGGTCGTCGGGCACCATTTCCTTGAGCATGCGCCGGGCCTCGGTCTGCTCCAGGCTGTCGATGACCTCGCGCTGAAGCCCCGGCGTGAGGTAGGAAAAGGTATCGGTGCGGCGCTCGGCCGGCAGCGTGCGCAGAACCGCGATGCGTTCTTCGGTCTCGAGCTCGCCCATGGCGTCGGCGATGTCCTGGACGGCCATTTCCTCGAGTTTCTCGGCCATCTCCTCGGCCCGCTCCAGGCGGATCAGGGCGATGAGCTCGATGATTGCGCCTTTTTCTGCCATGGATCTGCGTCCTCGGGTGATGGATGAGCCGATGCGTTGCGGCCGAGCGTGCGTGAGTATGGTATCAAGCCGGCCTGGCGGGGCTGACTGGTATAATGGGAAATTGACCTGCCGGAGTGTGTTGCCATGCGCCTGATCGAAGAAGCCCTGACCTTTGACGATGTCTCGCTGGTGCCGGCCTACTCCGAAATCCTGCCGCGCGATGTCGACCTGTCGACCCGCATCACCCGCGATCTGCGCCTGAACGTGCCGCTGGCCTCGGCGGCGATGGACACCGTCACCGAGGCCCGCCTGGCGATCGCCATGGCCCAGGCCGGCGGCGTCGGGGTCATCCACAAGAACATGTCCATCGAACACCAGGCCGAGCAGGTTCGCATCGTCAAGAAATACGAGGCCGGCGTGATCAAGAACCCGATCACGGTCAGCCCGTATACCACCATCCGCGAAGTCATCGACCTGACCCGTCTGCACAATATCTCCGGGGTGCCGGTGGTCGACCGCGACGAACTGGTCGGAATCGTCACCAGCCGCGACATGCGCTTCGAGACCCGCCTCGACGACCCGGTGCGCAACATCATGACGCGCAAGGACAAGCTGGTCACGGTCCAGGAAGGTGCCAGCCAGGACGAGGTGCTGGGGCTTTTGCACCGCTATCGCATCGAGAAGGTGCTGGTGGTCAACGAGCGCTTCGAGCTAAAAGGTCTGATCACGGTCAAGGACATCCAGAAGTCCAAGGACTTCCCCAACGCCGCCAAGGACAGCTCGGAGCAGCTGCTGGTCGCCGCCGCGGTGGCCACGGGCGGCGATACCGAGGACCGGATCGCCGCCCTGGTCGAGGCCGGCATCGACATCGTCGTGGTCGACACCGCGCACGGTCACTCCAGCGGCGTGCTCGAGCGGATTCGGTGGGTCAAACAGCACTACCCGGACGTGCAGATCATCGGCGGCAATGTCTCGACCGGCGACGGCGCCCAGGCGCTGGCCGAGGCCGGTGCCGACGGGGTCAAGATCGGCCAGGGGCCGGGCTCGATCTGCACCACCCGCGTGGTGGCCGGCGTCGGCGTGCCGCAGGTCACCGCGGTGGCAGCCGCAGCCGAGGCGCTCAGAGAGCTGTCGGTGCCGGTGATCGCCGACGGCGGTATTCGTTTTTCCGGCGACCTGGCCAAGTCGATTGCCGCCGGGGCTTCAGCCGTAATGATCGGCAGCCTGCTGGCCGGCACCGAGGAAGCGCCGGGCGAAGTCGAGCTGTTCCAGGGCCGGTCGTACAAGAGCTACCGCGGCATGGGCTCGCTGGGCGCGATGCAGCTGGGCTCCAAGGACCGCTATTTCCAGGCCGATACCTCGGCCGAGAAACTGGTGCCCGAGGGCATCGAGGGCCGGGTGCCGTACAAGGGCTCGATGGAGGGCGTGGTTCATCAGCTGATGGGCGGCTTGCGCTCGAGCATGGGCTACGTCGGCTGCGCGACCATCGACGAGATGCGCACCCGCCCGCGCTTCGTGCGCATCACCGCCTCGGGCGTGCGCGAATCCCACGCGCATGATGTGACGATTACCAAGGAAGCGCCCAACTACAAGCTGGGGTAAAGCTGATGAAACTCAGAGTTGTTCTGCAACCAAGTGACGAAGGCGGTTTCACGGTCTACGTGCCCTCCCTGCCCGGGTGCATCAGCGAAGGCGATAGCCGGGAAGAGGCGCTGGCCAACATTCGAGAGGCAATAGAGCTCTATCTTGAACCAAGTTATTGACATCCACGCAGACCGGATTTTGATCCTGGACTTCGGCTCGCAGTACACCCAGCTGATTGCCCGCCGGGTGCGCGAGATCGGGGTGTATTCCGAGATCATGCCGTTCGACGTCGGCGATCAGGCGATTTCCGATTTTGCCGCTTCGGGCATCATCCTGTCGGGCGGGCCCGAATCGGTGGCCTTCGACGACAGCCCGCGCATTCCGCCGGTGGTATTCGAGCTGGGCGTGCCGCTGCTGGGCATCTGCTACGGCATGCAGGCCATGGCCACGCACTTCGGCGGCACGGTCAGCCCGTCGGACGAAAAGGAGTTCGGCTACGCCGAGGTCGCCCTGCACGAGCCGGGCGAGCTGTTCCGCGGCATCGAGGACCGCATCGACGCCGACGGCCGCGCGCTGCTGGAAGTCTGGATGAGCCACGGCGACAAGGTCACCGAGCTGCCGCCGGGTTTCAAAACCCTGTGCACGACCCCGTCGGCGCCGATCGCCGGCATGGGCGACGACGACCGCCACTACTACGGCCTGCAGTTCCACCCTGAAGTGACCCATACCGCCCAGGGCAGGCGCATCCTCGAGCGCTTCGTCCACGAGATCTGCGGCTGCGCGGCGACCTGGACCACCGAGGCGATCATCGACGACCAGCTCGAGCGGGTGCGCGAGCAGGTCGGCTCCGACACCGTGCTGCTGGGCCTGTCGGGCGGGGTCGATTCGTCCGTGGTCGCGGCCCTGCTGCACGAGGC
>JBMCIV010000155.1:0-4577 GCA_048616735.1 Wenzhouxiangella sp.
TGCTCTACCAACTGAGCTATTCCCGCGTCGGAACCGAGCATTGTAGGCACTTCGCTGTCTCTGTCAAGTCCCTTTGCAGAAAATTGCCCAACGGCCGCGACCCAGCCTGCGGCGCGCCCACCCGGGATAGGCGACAATAGCCTTCGCTCAAGCCCTGCACGCCTGCCTGGAGACACGCCGTCCGTGGCCCAAGACTCACCGCAAAGCGCCCCGACCAGCGCGCCGGCCGTTGCCATCATCGTGCCCACGCTCAACGAGGCCGACAACATCGACCGTCTGCTCGACGCGATCCGGACTGCCATGGCCGAGCGCGAGCCCTACGAGGTCCTGATCGTCGACGATGCCTCGCGCGACGGCACGGTCGAGCGCGCCCGGGCCTGGCAGGACCGCATGAACGTGCGCGTGATCGAGCGCGACGCGCCGCCGGACCTGTCGGGCGCGGTGCTCGATGGCGCCCGCGCCGCACGCGCGCCCTGGGTGGTGGTGATGGATGCCGACGGCTCACATCCGCCCGATAGCATACCCGCGTTGCTGGACCCGCTGCTGGCCGGAAGCCACGACCTCACCGTCGGCTCCCGTCACGCCGAGGGTGGACGAACCGAGGGCTGGCCCTGGCAGCGCCACCTGACCTCCGGGGTCGCCACGCTGCTGGCCTGGCCTTTTACCGAGGTGCGCGATCCGATGGCCGGCTTTTTCGCCACCTCGCGCGCGCGCCTGCTGGGTCTCCAGACCCAGACCGCCGGCTACAAGATTCTGCTTGAGCTTCTGGTCCAGGGCGGCGACCGGATCCGCACGCTGGAAGTGCCGATCCGGTTTGTCGATCGCCAGCACGGCCAGTCCAAGCTCGGGCTCAATCAGCAAATGACTTACTTGAAACGCCTGGCCTGGCTGGCTGGCGGCAGAATCTCGCTGGGCAGCGCTTCACGATTCGGCCTGGTCGGGCTGGCCGGCATGGTGGTCGACCTGCTGTTGTTCCAGTTCCTCATCGGAACCGGCTCCGGTCTCGGTGCGGCCCACGTGGCGAGCTTCGTGCTGGCCACGGTGGTCAATTTTTTCCTCAACCACGGCTGGACGTTTCGCGGCGCGGCCCAAACGACCATGCCCCTGGCCCAGCGCTACGCGCGCTTTTTCATCGTGGCCGTGATGGCCTTGATGATCCGTGGCGGCGTTCTGGTGTTGCTGGTTGACGTGCTCGGCGTGCCGCCGCTTGCCGCCATCGTGCCGGCCATAGTGGTGACCGCGGGCGTGAACTACCTCGGCTCTGCGTTCTACGTGTTCGCCTCGACCGCCTCGGGCGTGATTCCCAGGGTGCGCTGGCACCTGGCCGCGCTTGGGCTTTTGGCCTACATGCTCGTGCTGCGCGCGCTCTACATGGGGCAAGTCGACCTGATCCCGGATGAAATGTACTACTGGGTGTATGCGCAACGACTGGCCCTGTCGTACCTCGACCACCCGCCGCTGACCGGCTGGCTCATCGCGCTGGCCACGCAGATCGGTGGCGACACGGTATTCGGCGTGCGGCTGCTGCTGCTGCCGTTGACGCTGCTAGCGGCCTGGTACTTCTACCGTTACGGGGCCACCATGGGCGGCAAGACAACCGGCCTGCTCTGCCTGCTCGCCTTCACGGTACTGCCGTTTTTTGCCGTCAGCGGCATTCTGATGACGCCCGACGCGCCGATGATCGCGGCCTGGGCTGCGGCCCTGTACTACTTCAAGCGCAGCCTGGTCGACGGGCGCGAAAGCGCCTTTCTCGGCCTGGGCCTGGCGATGGGGCTGGGTCTTTTGGCGAAGTACACCATCGTTCTGCTGGCTCCGGCGGCGCTGGTGTTCATGCTGATCGATCGACCGGCGCGGCGCTGGTTGTTCCGGCCGCATCTGTACCTGGCCGCACTGCTGGCGACGCTGATCTTCTCGCCGGTGCTGATCTGGAACTGGCACAACGATTGGGCCTCGTTCGTCTTTCAGGGCACGCGACGGCTGGTCGAGAATCGCGAATTCTCCAGCCATCTGGTGCTGGTCTATGCGCTGGCCCTTCTTTCGCCAGTGGTTGCCGTGGCCGGATTTCTAGCTTTCGGGCGCATCCGCGAAACCATCCAGCCGGCGCAGCGCAAGCGCCGGTTCATGCTCGTGATGACGGCCGTGCCGCTGGCGGTTTTCGCCGTCTACGGCGCGTTTTCGGTGATCAAGTTTCACTGGACCCTGCCACCCTGGATCGCCATGCTGCCGCTGATCATGAACGCGCTGGCCTGGCCGATCTGGCCGGAACGGCAACCGGTCAATCGGCTGCACGGCCTGCTCATCCGGGCATGGGCGCCTTCGGTGATCGTGCTGGTTCTGGCCTACGGCCTGTTGCTGCACTATCTCACGCTGGGCCTGCCGGGCTTGAAGACCACCGACTTCGGTACCGGCTATCTGGGCTGGCCCGAAGTGGCCGCGGAACTCGGCGAGATCGAGGACCAGGTGCGCGAGACCAGCGGCAAAGCGCCGCTGCTGGCCGCGACCAGCAAATGGGGAGGCGCGGCCGCCCTGGCCTTTCACCACCCCGACGGCCGCCTCGATCACATCACCGCCCAGAACCTGATCGGCATGCGCGGCGCGATGTGGGAGTTCTGGTTCGACCCGAACACCGATCCCGAGCGACCCGTGATCCTCTACAACACCCGACCCCGGCTGATCGACGAGGCATGGCTGGCGCGAGCGGTGACCGGGCTGGGCCCGCTGCAGGAACGTCGCGTTTACCGCGACGGCGACCTCATCCAGACGCTCTATTATCGAATCGCTGAAGGATTCCGGCCGGAACAGGTCCGCTATCCGGACAGAATCCCGGAATAAGGAACGATGACGATTCTTTTTCTGGCACAATAACGCGGCTTTAACGAACCTAAAGGAGGCTCCATGGCAAAAGACGACCAGCTCGAAATGGAAGGCAAGGTACTCGATACCCTGCCCAATACCATGTTCCGGGTAGAACTGGATAATGGCCACGTCATCACAGCCCACATCTCGGGCCGCATGCGCAAGCACTACATCCGCATTCTCACCGGCGACCGGGTCAAGGTCGAAATGACGCCTTATGACTTGAGCAAAGGGCGCATCACCTACCGCATGAAGTAATCACCCCGGCCCACCCGGCAGGGCGGCGGCCGCCCCACCGGCGTGACCTCAGCCGTCTTTTTCCTCTGCCGTCTCGGCGCATGGCTCGGCCGTGTGCACTTCCAGATCCAGCCCGTCACCGTCGGGCTTGAGATCGACCTTCACCTCACCCCCGAGATCCGATAGCGGACCAAACAGCAGCTCGTCGGCCAGTGGTCGCTTGATGTGATCCTGGATGACGCGCTTCATCGGCCTTGCGCCCATCTGCTCGTCGAAGCCATGCTCGGCCAGCCACTCGCGCGCCGGCGCGCTGACGTCCAGCCCCACGCCCTTGTCGGCCAGCTGGTTTTCCAGATCCATCAGGAACTTGTCGACGACCTTGAGGATCACGTCCAGCGGCAGCGAGCGGAACTGGATGACTGCATCGAGGCGGTTGCGGAACTCCGGGGTGAACTGCCGGCGGATCGCCTCCATGCCGTCGGAACTGTGGTCGGACTGGGTGAAACCAATCCCGCGGCGATTGACCAGGGCCGCGCCGGCGTTAGTGGTCATCACCAGGATCACGTTGCGGAAGTCGGCCGAGCGTCCGTTGGCGTCGGTCAGCTTGCCGTGATCCATGATCTGCAGCAGCAGGTTGTAAACGTCGGGATGAGCTTTTTCGATTTCATCGAGCAGCAGCACCGCGTGCGGGGTCTGGGTGACGGCTTCGGTCAGCAGTCCGCCGCGGTCGAAGCCGACGTAACCGGGGGGTGCCCCGACCAGGCGCGAGACGGTGTGGGCCTCCATGTATTCCGACATGTCGAAGCGGATCAGCTCGATGCCCATGGTCAGCGCCAGCTGGCGGGTGACCTCGGTCTTGCCGACGCCGGTCGGACCGGCGAACAGGAAGCTGCCAATCGGGCGATCGCTATCGCCGAGGCCTGAGCGCGACATCTTGATTGCGGCCGACAGCGTCGTAATCGCCTCGTCTTGCCCGAACACCACCATTTTCAGGTCGCGCTCCAGGGTCTTGAGCGCGTCCCGATCCGAGCGCGAGACCTGCCGCGGAGGAATCCGCGCCATGCGCGCAACCACGTCCTCGATGGCCTCGACCGTGATCACCTCGGCCCGCTCATCGACCGGCTTGAGACGCTCGCGCGCCCCGGCCTCATCAATCACGTCGATGGCCTTGTCAGGCAGATGCCGGTCGTTGATATGCCTTGCCGACAGCCGGGCCGCCGCGTCCAGCGCTTCGACCGCGTAGGTGACACCGTGATGCTCTTCGAAGCGGTGCTTGAGGCCGTTGAGAATTTCCACCGTCTCGCCGACCGAGGGCTCGACGATGTCGATCTTCTGAAAGCGCCGGGCCAAAGCGCGGTCCTTTTCGAACACGCCGCGATATTCCTCGAACGTCGTCGAGCCGATGCAGCGCAGCTCGCCGTTGGCCAATACCGGCTTGATCAGGTTGGAGGCGTCCATGACACCGCCGGAGGCGGCACCGGCGC
>JBMCIV010000156.1:0-4569 GCA_048616735.1 Wenzhouxiangella sp.
GCCAAGCCCGGCGCGCCGTACTCGATGCCGCGCTCGTACTCGCCCACGCGCCCGGGCATGTAGGCGGCCATGTTCAGCGTCGCGATCCGCGGGGTTGGATCTTCCAGGCCGACATCGATCGACAGGGCTTCACTCAATGAGGCAAAAGCGCTCTCGTAGCGGCGCAGCAGAACGCCGACGTTGGCGCTGAACTGCAGCACGCGCAGACGCTGGTCATCGGCCAGGTCCAGGGACAGAAGCTCGGTCGCCCTGGCCAGCCCTTCCTCGGTGCGGTCGGCGAGTACGTCATGGCGCGCCTGGAGCAGTTGAAAATCGACGAATTCGCGTGGCTCCGCCTGCTCGATCAGCGGGGCAATATGGTCGAGCAGTTCCTGCGCCTGCTGCCAGTCCTTGTAGCTGACGCGGCGGGCCTCGTCCAGGGCGCGGCGAAAATCGGGCAGCTCGTCGGCCACGACCGGCGAAAACCACAGCCCCGCCACCAGCGCAGCCCATAACCCGAGCCGCGCGCGCCGTCTGGCGTACCTGTATGCCCTGTCTTGCCCCCTGTTCACGCGCCATCGCTACCCCGGCCAAGCCTCAGTATGCCACCCTGAAGCCGCGACCGGGCGCGCCGGGCTGAGGTTTTTTAGGCGGTGGTCCGCTCGGCGCGCTTGCGCTCGTGTTCTTTGAGCAGGCGTTTGCGCAGGCGGATCGACTCAGGGGTGACTTCGAGCAGCTCGTCGTCGGCCAGAAACTCCAGCGCCTGCTCCAGGCTGATGCGGATCGGCGGGGTCAGCAGCAGGGCATCGTCTTTGCCGGACGCGCGCACGTTGGTCAGTTTCTTGGTCTTTAGGGGGTTGACAACGAGGTCGTTTTCGCGCGCGTGCAGACCGATGATCATGCCTTCGTAGACGTCTTCACCCGGTCCGACAAACAGCTTGCCGCGGTCTTGCAGATTGAACAGCGCGTAGGCCACGGTGGTGCCCTGCTCCATGCTGATCAGGGTGCCGTTGATGCGTCCGGCCAGCTTGTCGGTGGCCGGGCCCCAGTGATCGAAGACGCGGAAAAACAGGCCCGTGCCCGCGGTCATGGTGCGGTAGCTGGACTGGAAACCGATCAGACCGCGGGCGGGAGCGATGTAGTCCAGGCGAACCCGCCCGCGGCCGTCGGGGGTCATGTCCTTGAGCTGGCCCTTGCGCTCACCCATCGCCTGCATGACCGCCCCCTGGTACGACTCTTCGAGATCGAGCACCACCGACTCCCAGGGCTCGTGGATCTCGCCTTCGATCTCGCGCTTGCGCACGCGCGGTCGCGAGACCGACAGCTCGTAGCCCTCGCGGCGCATGTTCTCGATCAGCACCGACAGGTGCAGCTCGCCGCGACCGGCGACGTCGAACTGGTCGGGGTCGGCGGTATCGGACACCTGCAGGGCCACGTTATGGGTCGCTTCCTGGTACAGTCGGGCGCGCAGCTGGCGGCTGGTCAGGTACTTGCCCTCGCGGCCGGCAAACGGCGAGTCGTTGACCTGGAAGGTCATATGGATGGTTGGCTCGTCCACCGTCCGCGGCGGCAGCGCCTCGACTGCGCCCGGATCGCAGATCGTGTCGGAGATACTGATGTTCTCCAGTCCGGAAATGCCGACAATGTCGCCGGCCTCGGCCGCGGCGATCTCCTCGCGCTTGAGGCCCTTGAAACCCAGGACCTGGAGCACGCGACCGGAGCGCTTTTTGCCGTCGCGATCGATCACGCTGACCGGCTGGTTGGTCCTGACCTTGCCGCGGCGAATGCGGCCCACGCCGATCAGGCCGACGTAGGTGGAAAACGAAAGCGTCGAGACCTGCATCTGGAACGGCCCGTCGGGATCTACCGGGGGTGCCGGCACGTGCTCGACCAGCGCCTCAAACAGGGGCGTCAGATCGCCTTCACGAACGCTCTCGTCCAGGCCGGCATAGCCGTTGAGGCCCGAGGCGTAAATCACCGGGAAATCCAGCTGCTCGTCGGACGCACCGAGCTTGTCGAACAGATCAAAGGTCTGGTTGAGCACCCAGTCCGGTCGCGCGCCGGGGCGATCGATCTTGTTGATCACCACGATGGGCTTGAAGCCCATGGCAAACGCTTTCTGGGTGACAAAGCGGGTCTGCGGCATGGGTCCGTCGACCGCGTCGACCAGCAGCAGCACCGAATCCACCATCGACAGCACGCGCTCGACCTCGCCGCCGAAGTCGGCGTGCCCGGGCGTGTCGACGATATTGATCCGCCAATCGCGCCAGGTGATCGCGGTGTTCTTGGACAAGATGGTGATGCCGCGCTCGCGCTCCTGGTCTTCGGAGTCCATCATCCGCTCGGTCAGGCGCTCGTGGGCGGCGAATTCGCCGGACTGGCGCAGCAGCTGATCGACCAGGGTCGTCTTGCCGTGGTCGACGTGGGCAATGATGGCGATGTTGCGGAGTTTCATGAACGGCGGGCTCGGACTAAGGCCGCGCATTATACCCGTCCGGCCCGCTCAAAGCGCTGCCGGCGCTGTCCCGGCGCTCGGCGCGCACCAACCCGGTTACGGCCCCTGCCCGATCCAGGGCTCGAACGGCCAGTCGCTGCCGGCACGCATGGCCTCCAGCCCGGCCCGCTCGCGCGCGCTGATGGTGTCGAGAAAATGATCGGCCGGGCCCATTTCGGCGAAGGCATTCAGCCCGTCGCGCAGAAACTCCTGCAGCGCGCCGAAACCGGCCACCACCGCCGGTCCGTGCATGAGTCGAATCAAGCGATGCACCAGCGGCCGCTGGACGGTCTCGCCGAGCAACTCTCCCAGCTCCCGGATCAGGACCAGCTGGCGCTCGCGGCCGGCCCAGTCACCGTGGGCGCGGTAGGCCCTGGCATAGTCAGGCTGGGTGATCGGGTCGACGTCGAGCAGCAGCTCGGCCAGGGCCAGATCGAACTGCAGGCTGACTGCCTGCAGCTGCATGGCGTCGCCAACCGCCGCCAGCAGATGATCGGGCAGCAAGCGGCGCATCACCGGGGCCGCGCGCATCAGCTGACGGTCGCGCTCGACGAAATCGCGCCCGCCGTAGAGCTCGTGCAGAAAAAACTCGCAGGCCGGCAGGTAGCGCGGATCGTCGCGCAGGTCCTGATAGGTCGCGTCCAGGCGCAGGCGCTGCCAGTGCTGCAGACGGGCCAGCGCGCGCGCGCGCGGCACGTCGAGGCCCTGGATGCGCTGACCGAGCTCCTGATTGACCAGAATCTGCGCGTGCAGATGCCGGTAAGCGGCCGACTCGCCCATCAGAGCTGCCGGATCGCCTCGATCAGCTCTTCGCGGCGGCGGCGGAAGACGGCCAGGCTTTCCACGTGCTGGTAGCGAACCCGATGATCTTCATCGAGCAGGAATACCCCCCGCTTCATTCCGATCAATGCTTTGCAACCATATTTTCGAGCTACTTCCAGCTTTGTGTCGCTGAGCAGCCTGAACGGAAGATCGTGCTTTTGGCGAAACGCGCGATGCGAGTCCGGATCATCCGGGCTGATGCCGATGACTTCTACCCCCAGGCCGGCGAATGTCGCCAGCCCTTCGCGGTAATCGCGCAACTGGGCCGTGCAGACCGGCGTATCGTCGCCGGGGTAAAACACCAGCAGCAGGCGCTGGCCGCGATGATCGGACAGGCGAAAGCTGGCGCCGTCGTGATCCGGCAAATCGAAATCGGGGGCCGAGTCGCCGGTTTGGATCGTCATGAGTCTGCGCCTTGCTGAAAAGCTGATCAGGGCGTGCATTATAATCGAGCAACAGGAGAGACCACGCATGCTCAAGCTCACCCCAGCCAGCCAGGATCGATACCGCGACCGACCCCCGACCATCGGCCTGGCCATTGCCGGCGGTGGTCCGCTGGGCGCGATCTATGAGCTCGGCGCCCTGCAGGCGCTGGAAGAGGCGGTCGACGGGGTGCGCA
The DNA here is from genome assembly GCA_048616735.1 of Wenzhouxiangella sp. Classification (GTDB taxonomy): domain Bacteria; phylum Pseudomonadota; class Gammaproteobacteria; order Xanthomonadales; family Wenzhouxiangellaceae; genus Wenzhouxiangella. The sequence goes on from JBMCIV010000156.1 coordinate 3,915, forward strand.
TGCACGAACTCGACGTCTACGTCGGCGTCAGCTCCGGGTCGTTCCTGACCGCCAGCCTGGCCAACCGCATCACGACCAGCCAGATGGCCCGGATCTTCATGAGCTCGCCGGACGCCGAGTTCCGGTTTCAGCCCGACCAGTTCCTGCGCCCGGCCGTGCGCGAGTACTTCGACCGCGCGATGAGCGTGCCCGGCGTGGTGCGGGACATCCTGATCGAGGCCATGCGTCATCCCGAGCGCATCGCCCACTTAGAGAGCATCGAGAGCCTGAGCCGGCTCATTCCAACCGGCATTTTCGACAACCACAGCATCGACGATTTCGTGGCCGAGATCCTGTCGCGCCCCGGTCGCAGCAACGATTTCCGAAACCTGGGCGCGCGCCTGCGCGTGGTCGCCGTCGACTTAGAAACCGGCCAGGCCGTACGTTTCGGCGAAACGGGCCGTGACCACGTGCCCATCTCGACCGCCGTCCAGGCCTCGGCCGCCCTGCCCGGCCTGTATCCGCCGGTCGAAATCGACGGGCATTATTTTGTCGATGGCGCCCTGCGGCGCACGCTGCACGCATCGGTCGCGCTGAAAGAAGGCGCCGACCTGCTGATCGGCATCAACCCGCTGGTGCCCTACGACGCCGAGCTGGATCCGCAGGTGCCCCCGGA
>JBMCIV010000157.1:0-4548 GCA_048616735.1 Wenzhouxiangella sp.
TATCTCCTTCGGCCAGGTCTCCTACGAGGTTGAGCTGAAAAATCTCGAGATCACCGGCGTTGATGAAACCCGCGATGGCGCCGCCATCCGGCTGGGCAACCGGACCCACCTGAAGCTTGAAAACGTTTATATCCACGGCAACACCACCACCGGCAAGGGTGGCGCGATCTTCATGAACGGCAACGTAGGCCAGCGCCTGTCGGTCGATTTCCCGGGCACCGAAATCACCAACAACCGGGCCAACCGGGGCGGCGCCATTTATTGTGAGGAAACCGCTGGCACGCTACAGGGCGGCGTGGTCGATCTCAACGCGGCTCTCGTGAGCGGCAACCGGGCGGTCGTCGATGACGATGGCAATGGCGGTGAAGGCGGCGGCATCTATTTGCAGGACTGCAACCTGAACCTGGGCGCCGGCGGCCGCGAAGACGGCCAGGTCGTGGCCGGCATCCATGCCAATATCGCCGACAGAAATGGCGGCGGCATCTACGTCAGAGGCGGTTCGAAAATCGTCCTCGAGCCCGCCGTGCTGATCAACAGCCAGGCACTGATCGACGGCAACCAGGCCGACAGCTCGGGCGGCGGCCTGCACTGCCTGGGCAGTGCCAGCGATCCCGACGCCCGACCCGAAATCACCATGACCGCCGGCCTGATCCACGCCAACGAGGCCCGATTGGGCGGCGGGCTGTACCTGACCTCCTGCAACGCCAACATCTACGCCAGCGGACCGGATCAGGGCATCCAGAACAACGTCGCCAGAACCCCGGAAGGCCAGAGCGGAGTCGCCAACGGCGGCGGCATCCGGGTCGACAGAGCCAGCGTCCTGAACATTGACGGCGGCAACCGCAGCTACTCCCCGGCCGATCAGCCCGTCTATCTGGCGGGAAACCGGTCGGGAAACTCTGCCGGCGCCCTGATAAGCCGAACGGTGCAAGACGACAGCCCCGAGGTCACTCTGACCGATGTCCGCATCGAAGCCAACGAAGCCCTCGCTGTTCCCGGTATCACGCACTTCGGAGGGCCCGCCAGCCTGGTGATCCAGCAATCCGAAGACGGCGACTGTCCGGTTGCCGATGGCCCGGACGGCTGCTCGCAGATCATCAACAACCGGCAAACGTCGAGCGCAACAAGCGGCGTCGCCTTCAATATCGAGACCGGTGCGGAACTGGTGATCGAGCGAACGATCATTCGCGGCAACAGCGGTGCGAGCAAAAGTTCCTTGATCAGCACCTTGGAAAAAGATGATCTCGCCCCGGTCGTCGACATCATCTCCTCGCTGATCGTGGAGAACCAGATCGGCAGCATCATCGACAGCGAGGGCGACGTGCGAATCGCCTGGACCACAATTACCGGAAACATGGCCGCGGGCAACCCGCCCCAACCGCTGTTCCAACTCCGATTCGACGATCTAAATGACAATTCCCGTCCCACGCTGGACCTGATTTCCAGCATCGCCTGGGAGCCTGATTTTGGCGGGTCGAGCTTGTTAGAACTTGAAGGCGGCAGCATCCTCGACCTCGCCGATTGCCTGGTCACCCACGATCCTGAAGCCTTAAAAGCCAACGCCAGAAGGCCCAACGACGTAGTCGGTAGAGACCCGGACTTCGGCGGCCCGCAGCGCGGCGACTGGAGCGTCAGCACGGCCAGCCCCGCATTCCTGTGCGGGGATGCCTTCTATAAAAAAGAGGCGGACCTGCTCGGCGCCCAGCGCGGAGTGCAAACCGACCTGCCCGGCAACCCGGTGATTTTCGCCGCCGGCGCCTACGCCATCCGCTCCGCCGACGGCCTGTTCAGCGACCGGTTCCAGGCCGACTGAGCCCCTGGCGGGGTTGTTTCGGCCGGCGCCTGTGGTAACCTTCGGCGGTGACCCGGGCGCGGGCCGGGGTGAATCGAACTGGAGGCTGCGATGATCAGACGTTTGACCGTATTGGCTTTACTGGCCCTGGCGCTGGGCGGTGCCGGCGCAGCGCTGGCCGACCGCCAGCGCGACGGCGACATGCTGTTGATCGAAAAGGTCATGGAGCGCATGAACCGCGACCTGCCCGGCAACGGCCAGAGCATGGCCGAGGTCGAGCGGCGCTTTGGCCCGCCGACCGAGCGCGCCCCGGCGGTGGGTGAGCCGCCGATCACGCGCTGGACCTACGACGGCTACAGCGTCTACTTCGAGCACGACCGGGTCATCGAGAGCGTGCTCCATCCCGACGTGGTCATGCGCGAAGTCTCCAACGGCCGGGACTAGTCCCGGCGGCCGCCCGTATCGCCATGCCGCACACCGACTTCCGGCTGCCGGCGGAGTGGGAGGAGCAAAGCGCCACCCTGCTGGCCTGGCCGCATCCGGCCTCGGACTGGTCTGAGCGCCTGCCCGGCATCCAGCAGGAATACGTCCAGCTGGTCCAGGCGATCACCCGGCGCCAGCCGGTGGTGTTGCTGGTTCCGCCCAGTCACGACAACAGCGAGGAGGCGCGCGAGCGCCTGGGCGCCCTGCCGGGGCTGCACCTGGCGCAGATGCCCTACGACGACACCTGGTGCCGTGACTACGGCCCGATCACCCTAGTCAGCGCCGGTGAACGGCTGGCGCTGGATTTTCGTTTCGACGGCTGGGGCGGCAAGTACCCGGCCGCGCGCGACAACCGGGTCAACACCCTGCTAGCCCGCCACGCGCTGTTCTCGCGCCTGGGCTTTCGCCAGTACCTGTTCGAACTCGAAGGCGGGGCGATCGAAAGCGACGGACAGGGCACGCTGCTGGTCAACTGGCACTGCCTGCACGAGCGCCACCCGCACTTGAGCCGGCCCGAGATCGAGTACGAACTGCGCGCCCTGCTCAACGCCGAACGCGTCCTCGGCATCGACATCGAACCCATGCCCGGCGACGACACTGACGGCCATATCGATACCCTGGCCCGCTTCGTCAGCGTCGAGACCATTGCCTGGCAACAGCCGCCCGACTCGGCGCGCAGCGCCGTTCTCAAAGGTCAGCTCGAGGCGCTGGAACGCGCCGATGGCCAGGCTTACGCGCTGCTAGAGCTGCCGAATCCGGACGGGGTGGACCCCACCCTGCCGGCCAACTACGTCAACTTTCTGTTCGTCAACGGCGCCTGCCTGGTGCCGGCCTACGGGGTAGCCGCCGATGTCGAGGCGCGCGAGCTTCTGCAAGCCGCCCTGCCCGACCGCGAGGTCGAAAGCGTGCCGTCCGCGGTCATGATCGAGCAATACGGCGGCCCGCACTGCGCCAGCATGCACATCCCGGCCGCGCTGCCGTGACCCGGGCTGCCCAGCTGCGCGTCGCGCTGGTCCAGCACGCCATGGAGCCAGATCGCGAAGCCAACCACGCCGCAAGCCTCGACGGCATCAGCCGGGCCGCCGACGCCGGCGCCGAGCTCATCGTTCTGCCCGAGCTGCACGCCAGCGAGTACTTCTGCAAGTACCAGGACCCGGCCCTGTTCGACCTGGCCGAGCCGCTGGACGGCCCCAGCCGCCAGGCGCTGGCAGAAGCGGCCGAGCGCCACGGCGTGGTCATCGTCGGCTCGATCTTCGAGCAGCGCGCCCCGGGTCTGGCCCACAACACCGCGCTGGTGCTCGAGCGCGACGGCGCCCTGGCCGGCGTCTACCGCAAGATGCACATCCCCGACGATCCCGGCTACAACGAGAAGTTCTACTTCACCCCCGGCGACCTGGGCTTCGAGCCCGTCGATACCTCGGTCGGGCGCCTGGGCGTGCTGGTGTGCTGGGACCAGTGGTACCCGGAAGCCGCCCGCCTGATGGCCCTGGCCGGCGCCGAAATCCTGATCTACCCCACCGCCATCGGCCGCGACCTCAATGACCCGCCGGAAGAACAACATCGCCAGCTCGACGCCTGGCGCACCATCCAGCGCAGTCACGGCGTGGCCAACGGCCTGCCCGTCCTGTCGGTCAACCGGGTCGGCTTCGAGCCCGACCGCTCCGGTGCCGGCCTGGACGCCGAGTTTTGGGGCCACAGCCTGGTCGTCGGCCCGCAGGGCGAGATCATCGACGAAGCAGGTTCCGAGCCAGAAGTCCTGGTCGCCGACATCGATCTGGCCCGCTCGGAAAGCGTGCGCCGGATCTGGCCTTTCCTGCGCGACCGCCGGATCGACGCCTACGGCGATCTGCTCAAGCGCTATCGGGGCACCTGATCCGCACGCAGCCAGTTTTCCAGCCGCAAGCCTTCTATGCGCTGAAACTCTCGCGTATTGTCCGTCACAAGAACCAGTTCCAGTGCGACAGCCTGTGCGGCAATCCAGTAGTCATTACCTCCGATGGGTTGGCCTTCTGACTCAAGCAGGCCACGAATCCGTCCATAGCAGCGCGCGGCTTCGAGATCAATGTTCGCGCACGCAAACGAAGTGATCAGAACGTCCAGGGCCGCTCGACTGGCGGCCTTCATGCGACTTGTCTCAACGCCAACCTGCAGCTCGCCGATCACGACAGGCGACAAGACGATGTCGCGGGCTGACACATCTATAGCATGGTGGAGATTTACGGATTCGACAGCGTTGAACAACCCGGTGTAGGTTTGGTCTTAGTTATCGGCCC
>JBMCIV010000158.1:0-4547 GCA_048616735.1 Wenzhouxiangella sp.
GCGCTGCACGCCGAGCTGGCGCGCCGCGACCCGGCCACGGCGGCGCGCGTGCGCGCGTCGGATCCGCAGCGTCTGCAGCGCGCCCTGGAGGTGCTGGAGTTGACCGGCCGCGGCCTGGCCGCGCACCATTCTGCCCCGCGCCGGCCGCGTTTTCAGAGCCTGCGCCTGATCCTCACCCCGGCCGACCGGGGCGAGCTGCACGCGCGTATCGCGCGCCGTGTTTGTCGGATGCTCGATGACGGTTTGATTGACGAGGTCCGGCGGCTGCGCCAGCGCGTCGGTTTGCGCGCCGCGCACCCGGCCATGCGTTCGGTCGGCTATCGTCAGGTCTGGCAGTACCTGGACGGTGAGCTGGGCCGGGCTGAGCTGGCCGCTCGCATCGCTGCCGCAACCCGCCAGCTGGCCAAGCGCCAGTTGACCGCGCTTCGCAAGTTTCCCGACGCGCTCTGGTATGATCCGAACCGAAAGCAGAACCTTGCGGTCATAGGCAGGCGGGTACAACGGTTTTGTCCGGACACTGGCGGTGGGCCGGGATGTCAGAGTGCCGTGATTCCATAACAATCAAAGATATCTTCGGAAGGAGACAGGCATGTCCAAGGGACAGTCACTGCAGGATCCGTTTCTGAATGCGCTGCGCCGCGAGCGCATTCCGGTTGCGATTTACCTGGTCAACGGTATCAAGCTGCAGGGTCAGATCGAATCATTCGACAATTTTGTGGTGCTTTTGAAAAACTCCGTCAACCAGATGATCTATAAGCACGCGATTTCCACGGTGGTGCCGGCGCGCAACGTGCGCCTGGCCCCTGAAGAGGAGGAAACCGACTCCTGATTACAACCGATACCCCTGCGTCGCGGTCCGAACCGGGGCGCACGCTGCTGCTGCACCCGCTGATATCGGCGCTCGATGATGCCGATGCGCGCGAGGAGTTTCGGCGCCTGGCCGAGGCGGCCGGCCTGGAGGTGGTGGCCGAGGTGCAGGCTCCCCGCGACCGGCCGGATCCCAAGTTCCTGGTCGGTAGCGGCAAGGTCGAAGAAGTCGTTGCGCTGGTCGAGGAGCACGCCATCGGCCTGGTGCTGGTCAACGGCCGGCTGAGCCCGATCCAGGAGCGCAATCTCAGCCGCGCGCTGCGCTGCAACGTGCTCGACCGCACCACCCTGATCCTGGACATCTTTGCCCAGCGGGCCCGCTCGCACGAAGGCAAGCTCCAGGTCGAACTGGCCCAGCTCAAGCACCTATCGACGCGGCTGGTGCGCGGCTGGACCCACCTCGAGCGCCAGCGCGGCGGGATCGGTCTGCGCGGGCCGGGCGAAACCCAGCTCGAAACCGACCGCCGTCTGCTGGCTGATCGTATTCGCCAGCTCACGGGCCGGCTCGGGCGCGTGGAGCAGCGGCGCGAGCAGGGCCGGCGCGCGCGCCGGCGCAGCGAAATCCCCCTGGTGGCCCTGGTCGGCTACACCAATGCGGGCAAATCGACCCTGTTCAACTGCCTGACCGAAGCGGCGGTGATGACGCGCGATCAGCTGTTCGCCACGCTGGACCCCACGGTGCGCCGCATCGAGGCGCTGCCGGGCTCGCCGGTGTTGTTGAGCGATACGGTGGGCTTTATCCGCGACCTGCCGCATGAGCTGATTGCGGCCTTTCGGGCGACGCTGGAAGAGACTCTGGGGGCCAGCCTGGTCGTTCACGTCATCGATGCCTCGGACCCCGATCGGGGACGCCATCAGGCGGTGGTCAAGGAAGTGCTGGAAGAAATCGGCGCCGGCGAGCTGCCGATACTCAAGGTCTACAACAAGGTCGACCTGACCGCGCAGGCCGCCGGCGTGGAACGCAACCCGGCCGGTCAGATCGATGCCGTGTGGGTCTCGGCCGCGACCGGCGAGGGTCTGGCCGCGCTGGGCGGGGCGATCGTCGAGCGGTTGGGCGAGGGCCGGATTCGGCGCGAAATTCACCTGCCGCCGCAGGGTCAGCGGTTACGCTCGCGCCTGTTCGATCTGGGCGGGGTTTGCGCCGAACAGGTCGAAGCCGACGGCAGCACCCGCCTGCAGGTCGACCTGGCCCGGCGCGATGCGCGCAGTCTCGGTCGCCTCGACGGCGTCGACGGCAAACTCGCGCGGAATCTGCTGTTAGACTAGCGGGCTGTTCCGGCGTCATGCCCGACCGCTACAATCCCTAAATTGAACCTTTTGAAGTAAAGGACACGGAGAAATCAATGCCCTGGAATGAACCCGGACGCGGAAGCGGCGGCGGTGATCGCGATCCCTGGAAAGGGGGAAACGGCCAGCAGCCGCCGGACCTCGACGAGGTGTTTGCCAATGTCCAGCGCCGCCTCAAGAAGATCATGGGGGGTGGCGATGGCGGCGGCGGTCGCAAGACCGGCAGCGGTGGTGGACCATCGATGGGCGGCATTGGCCTGCTGGTTGGCTTGCTGGTCGTTCTCTGCGTCGCCTGAAAAAGATCATGGGCAGTGGTGGTGGCGACGGCGGTGGCCGCAAGAGCGGCAGCGGCGGGGGCCCCTCCATGAGCGGCATCGGTCTGCTCATCGGGCTGCTGGTCGTGATCTGGGTGGCGTGGAATTCCATCCACATCATCGACGAGTCCGAGCGCGGGGTGGTGCTGCGCTTCGGTGACTACGCTCGAACCATGCCGCCGGGGCTGAATTTCACTCTGCCCAGCCCGATCGAGAAGGTGCAGACGGTCAACGTCACCAGCGTTCGATCGCTGGAAAGCTCCAGCCGCATGCTGACCGGAGACGAAAACCTCATCGATCTGGCTTTCGCCGTGCAGTACCGGGTGGTCGAACCCGAGAAATTCCTGTTCAACGTTCAGGTGCCGGAAGAGTCGCTGGGGCATGCGGCCGACAGCGCCATGCGCGAGATCGTCGGCACCAACAACATGGACTTCATTCTCGAAATCGGGCGCGGACAGATTGCCCTGGACGCCCAGGCCTTGCTGATCGAAGTGCTGGAGCGCTACGATTCCGGGCTCGAGATCACCTCGTTCAACCTCCAGGAAGTGCGGCCGCCGTCCCAGGTGCGCCAGGCGTTTGACGATGTCGTGCGCGCGCGCGAAGACCAGATCCGCTTCGCCAACGAGGCCCAGGCCTACGCCAACCAGGAAATCCCCGAGGCGCGCGGTCGCGCCGCCCGGGTCCTGGAAGAGGCCGAAGCCTACCGGGAGTCCATCGTCGCCAAGGCCACGGGTGAAGCCGACCGGTTCACCTCGGTGCTCGACCAATACGCCCTGGCGCCGGAGGTCACGCGCGAGCGCCTGTACCTGGAAACGCTGGAGAAAGTCTATGGCCGTTCGGCGAAAATCCTGATGGACGTGGATTCGTCCAACAACATGTTCTATCTGCCGCTGGATACGCTGGGGGGAGGCCGGGCCCGATCGGCGCCGCCACCGCCGGCGCCGCTGATGTCGCCCTCAGAGCAGCAGCGGGTCAGCCAGACCGATCCGCGCGCGCGCACCGGCCGGGGAGTACGCTGATATGAAAATTTTTCTGCCCATTATCCTGGTCGTCGCCGTTTTCATCGGCCTGAACAGTATTTTTGTCGTCTCGGAGACCGAGCACGCGATCAAGTTCCGGCTCGGCGAGGTCGTGCGTTCGGACTACGAGCCCGGCCTGCACTTCAAGATGCCGTTCATCAACAACGTGCGCAAGCTTGAGCGGCGGATCATTACCCTGGACATGCGTCCGGAGCAGATGAACACCGCCGAGCAGAAGTTCGTCGAGGTCGACTACTACGTCAAGTGGCGCATCGAGGATCCGCGCGACTACTACGTCGCCACCCAGGGCGACATCATGTTTACCCGCGCCCGTCTGGCCCAGCTGATTCGCAACGACCTGCGCGACGAGTTCGCCCAGCGCACATTGAGCGAAGTCGTCTCCGAGCAGCGGCGCGAAATGATGGAACAGCTGCTCAATCGCGCCGACCGGCGTTTCGAGGATTTCGGCATCGACGTGATCGATGTGCGCATCAAGAAGATTGAGCTGACCGAGGAAGTCCTCAACTCGGTGTTCGAGCGCATGCAGACTCAGCGCACCGAGTTTGCCAACGAGCTGCGCTCGCTGGGCCGCGAGCGGGCCGAGCGCATTCGCTCCGACGCCGATCGCCAGGTCCGGGTGCTGCTGGCCGACGCCGAACGCGACGCCCAGCGGCTGCGCGGTGAAGGCGACGCCCAGGCCATCCAGATCTACGCCGAGGCGTTTGACCGCGATCGCGAGTTCTTTTCGTTCTGGCGCAGCCTGCAGGCCTACGATGCCTCCTTCGGCACCGACAGCGACATCATGCTGATGGATACCCGGTCGGAGTTCTTCCGCTACTTCGACCAGCGCAACGCCGACTGACCGGAGAACATCCCATGAGCCGATCGGTGGTCATCCTCGGCACCCAGTGGGGTGACGAGGGCAAGGGCAAGATCGTTGACCTGCTGGCCCACGAAGCCGACGCCGTGGTGCGGTTCCAGGGCGGCCACAACGCCGGTCATACGCTGGTGATCGATGGCGCCAAGACGGTTCTGCACGTGATTCCCTCCGGCGTGCTCA
>JBMCIV010000159.1:0-4542 GCA_048616735.1 Wenzhouxiangella sp.
ACCTGCGCAAGGTCAGCATCTCGCCGTGGTCGGATCAGCAGATCATGGCCGACAGGCTGTCCGTTGTCTCCGAATATTGTACTGACCATGTGCAGCAGCGGCGCGCTGTCGTCGCCTTCCAGTGCATACGGTCTGATGTCCATTTTCTCGGGCATCGGAATGGCTTCGGGGAGCGCACTGGCCATCGGGCCCACCCGGACGAGTTCGTTACCGTCGGCGTCGTAGCGCACGATCGCCGCCAGATTGTTCATGAGTTCGGCGGCATCCTGAAGGCGTGGACGGGAAAAGGCCTGGAGTTCGCCCACGGACACCTGGCCAGTGGCGTACTGTTCAAGCACCCGGGCCAGTTCCGATCGACTGGCGGTCTGGTGCGCTAGGTCCTGGTACTTGTCGAGGATGGCCCGGACACTTTCCGCTTTTGTTTCTGCAACACTCGCAGCCAGTTCTGATGTCAGTCTATGGGTCTGGTGGATCACCGGCGCAGAAGCTGCCGTGGCGATAATCATGCCGGTGAGTACGACCGTAATGATGGCGGAGGTGATAAGCCGGCGTTTCTGCTCGAGTATGTCCATCAACAGCAGGTACAACGGAAGGGATGGAAGCCGGCATGATATAGTCGGTACCTAGCCAATGCACGTGTTTGGCAAGAATTGACATTTGTGAGCCTTTTGCCTCGGAGCCGCTGTGCAAAGTTCAACCTGGGTGAGCATCATCGTTCCTGTCCTGGACGAATCCGCTGTCATCGCAGCTACACTGGGCCGCCTTGCCGATCTGCGCCGTAACGGCGCTGAGGTGATCGTGGTGGACGGTGGTAGCAGCGATGGGACCTGTGCTCTGGCGAAACCCCGCTGCGACCGGCTGCTGCTGTCTGAGCCTGGCCGGGCCATGCAGATGAACCGCGGGGCGGCGGTGGCGCGTGGCGAGCTGCTGTTGTTTCTGCATGCCGACACCCTGCTGCCGTCAGGGGCCGGCGAGGCGTTACGGGCCTTTGTGGCCAGTGACCGGGTCTGGGGACGCTTTGATGTGCGCCTCAGCGGTAACCGGCCCCTGTTCCGGGTGATCGCTGCCATGATGAACCTGCGCTCGCGGCTGACCGGGATTGCCACCGGGGACCAGGGCATTTTCGTGCGTCGGGCCACTTTCGGGGACCTGGGCGGCTTTCGCGAGCAGCCCCTGATGGAAGATGTGGAAATCTGCCGCCGGCTCCGGCGGGTGTCACGGCCTTACTGTGTGCCGGCACCGGTGGTGACGGACAGTCGCCGCTGGGAGCAGCACGGCCCCTGGCGGACCATGGTGGTTCACGTGATCGGCAGCAACCTGCTGCCGATTATCACGCGCGTGCTGTTTTCGCTGCCCCTGCTGGTCATTTCAGGCAGCCTGCTGATCGAAAGCCATTTCGGGATTCCCGGCGTGGGCCGAATCACGTTCGCCGCGATTACCTCGGGGGACCAGCCGGTGCTGATGGCGGTGGTCGGCCTGAGCGCGGTGCTGTTTGTCCTCACCTTGACCGCGGCCGACCTTTTGTGCCGGCTCGCCGATCCGCGGATCGGGCATCGATGAACGCGCTGGCAGGGCTGCGCGGGCGCCGGATCGAGGCCCGTCTGGTACGCGAGCCGCTGGGCCTGCTCGCGCTGGTCGCGGTCGCCGGCTATGTCTGCATCGCCTGCGGCGTCTGGCTGGGATGGTGGGGTGCGGACTGGGCGGCGTTGTCCGGACCGGGCTGGGCGCCACCTTCGGCCGAGCACTGGCTGGGCACCAACCGGCTCGGCCAGGACATCCTGTCCAGGGCCGTGGCCTCCACGGCGACCGCGTTCGAGATCGGCGTGCTGGTGGCGGTCGTGACCACTGCGGTCGGCGCCCTGGCCGGGGGTTTGGCCGGCTATGCGGGCCCCGGCTGGCTCGACGAGCTGCTGCTCTGGCTGATCGGTACGCTGGAGGCGATTCCGTTCTATCTGCTGGTCGCAGCGCTGGTGTTTGCGCTTGGTGGCCATCCCTGGGCCATGCACGTGGCGATGATGGCGACCTTTTGGACGACCACCGCTCGCCTCGTGCGCGCCGAGACCCAGCGCATCCGCCAGCTGCCGTTCATCGAGGCGGCGCGGGTGGCCGGCCTTCGCCCGCGCGTGATCGTGGTGCGCCACGTCCTGCCCAACGCCGGCCACGTGCTGCTGGTGCAGGCTACGCTGGTGTTCATGGCGGCGATCAAGCTGGAGGTGGCCTTGAGTTTTCTCGGGATCGGCGTGCAGGATTCGATCAGCTGGGGCGTGATGATTGCCGAAGGCGCCCAGGACATCCTGGCCGGACAGTACTGGAATTTCGTGGCCGCCTCGGTGTTCCTGTTCGGGCTGGTGATGGCGTTCAATCTGCTGGCCGACCAGCTGCAGGATGCCCTGGACCCGCGTTCGCTCAACGCCCGCGGGCGGCCGCATGGCTGAACAGCTGCTGAGCGTCCGGGGGCTGGTCGTGGAGGCGCGCCGGCCGGCGCGCACGGTCGAACTCATCCGGGGTCTGGACCTGGCGCTGGAGGCGGGCGAAATCCTGGGCCTGGCCGGGGAATCGGGCGCCGGCAAGAGCCTGCTCGCGCGCGTGCTCATGGGCTTGCTGCCGCCGGGCCTTGGCGTGGGCGGCGACAGCCGTATCCGCTGGCGCGGCAGGGCGCTGAACGGGCTATCCGAGCGAGCCTGGCGCCGGCTCAGAGGGGTCCAGTTCGCCCTGGTCCCGCAAAACCCGATGACGGCGCTCAATCCGACCCGCTCGATCGGTTCGCAGATGCGCTACTTGCTGAAGCTGCACCGTGGGATCAGCGGGGCGGCGGCAAGCCAAGCGTGCACGCAAGCCCTGGCGCGCCTGGCGATTGCCGACGCCGACAGGGTTCTGGATCGCTACCCGCATCAACTGTCCGGCGGGATCAGCCAGCGCGTGCTGATTGCCATGGCCATGCTGTGCCGACCCAGACTCCTGATTGCCGACGAAGTGACCTCGGCGCTTGATGTGACCAGCCAGGCTGCGATCGTCGATCAGCTGACCGGCCTGTGCCGCGAGTCCGGGACCGCGCTGTTGATGATCACCCACGATCTGGGTCTGGTCGCGCGCAGCTGCGAGCGCGTCGCCGTGATGTACTGCGGGCAGATCGTGGAGCAGGGGCCGGTCGAGGCGCTGTTTGCCCGTCCTCGTCATCCCTACACGGCCGGTCTGCTCGCCTCGGTGCCGGGGCGGGAAGGTCCGGGCCAGACGCGCCTGAAGCCCCTGGCCGGCCAGGTTCCCGACAGCGACTGGCAACCGCCGGGATGCGCGTTTGCGCCGCGCTGCGTCAAGGCGACGGCGCGCTGTCGTGAAAGCAAGCCCGAGCCGGTCGCGGAAGGTCGGCGCGACTTTCGCTGCTTTCATCCCGTCGATTGAAGCGGTGGCGGCGGCGTCGCCCCGCCCGGGCCCGCTTGATTCCCGCCCACTCGCCCCCATCGTTTGCATATCAATGAAATTTTTCCGGGAGTCAAGCCGTTATGCGAATGGATAAACTCACCGCCCGATTCCAGCAGGCGCTTGGGGAAGCGCAAAGTCTTGCCGTGAGCATGGACCATGTCCTGCTCGAGCCGGAGCACGTCATGGTCGCCCTGCTTGATCAGGAAGGCGGCGGAATCCGCGCCCTGCTGGCGCGCGCGGGCGCCGAGGTCAATACCCTGCGCTCAGCCCTGGGCGAGAAGCTGGACGGCCTGCCGAAGGTTTCCGGCCAGGCCGGTCAGATCAACCTGTCCAACGACACCAGCCGGGTGCTGAACCTGACCGACAAGATCGCGCGCGATCGCGGGGACGCCTACATCGCCTCGGAGCTGTTCGTTCTGGCCGCGCTGGACGCGAAGCTGGCATTGAGCGAGAGCCTGCACCGCGCCGGCGTCACCAAGAAGGCCGTCGAGGACGCCATCGACACCGTCCGCGGCGGTGAGAACGTCGACGATCCCAACGCCGAGGACAGCCGCGAAGCGCTGAAGAAATACACCGTGGACCTGACCGAGAAGGCCGAGCAGTCGCGCCTGGACCCGGTCATCGGCCGCGACGAGGAAATCCGCCGCTGCGTCCAGGTGCTGCAGCGCCGGACCAAGAACAATCCGGTCCTGATCGGTGAGCCCGGCGTGGGCAAGACCGCCATCGTCGAGGGCCTGGCCCAGCGCATCGTCAACGGCGAAGTACCCGAGGGTCTGAAGAACAAGCGCGTGCTCTCGCTGGATCTGGGCGCCCTGATCGCCGGAGCCAAGTACCGCGGCGAGTTCGAGGAGCGCCTGAAGGCCGTGCTCAACGATCTTAAAAAACAGGAAGGACAGGTCATCCTGTTCATCGACGAGATTCACACCATGGTCGGCGCCGGCAAGGCCGAAGGCGCGATGGACGCCGGCAACATGCTCAAACCTGCGCTCTCGCGCGGTGAACTGCACTGCGTCGGGGCAACCACGCTCAATGAGTATCGCGAGAACATCGAAAAAGACGCCGCCCTAGAGCGAAGATTCCAGAAGGTCATCGTCGGCGAGCCCTCGGTCAACGACACGATTG
>JBMCIV010000160.1:0-4527 GCA_048616735.1 Wenzhouxiangella sp.
GATCAGCGGCTACCGGGTCTCCTATCTCTATGACGGCCAGGTTCATCAAACGACTTTGCGCGACCATCCCGGCGACCAGTTGCGGGTCCGCGTCAGCGTCACCCCGGCACCCTGACAAAGAGGCCGCTTGCACGACCCTCAGACGCCCCGCACTCGCGGGGCGTTTTTCGTCAGTGGACGGAATCGGCGGCGTGGGCGCGCAACTGGTCCAGGGTGACGTAGCTCAGCGCAGCCTCATGGGTCGCCTCGAGCACCACCCGCGGCGCACAGCCGGCCTGGAAGGCCTCGCGCCAGCGCGCAGCACACAGGCACCAGCGGTCGCCCGCCTTCAGGCCCGGAAAACCGAACTGCGGGCGGGGCGTGGAAAGATCGTTGCCGCGGCTGGCGCTGAAACGCAGGAAAGCGTCCGTCATTACCGCACAGACTGTGTGACTGCCGGCGTCGGCTGAGCCCGTATTGCAGCAGCCGTCACGGTAAAAACCGGTCACAGGATCTCGCCCGCATTCGCTCAGTCGTTTGCCGAGCACGTTGATGCTCGCTGCCTGCTCAGTCATTGGCGCTCCCTATCCATCCAGCCGGTAGTCGATCTGGTAAGGCGGCGGATCACCGCCTTCGCCTTTCAGGTAGTGATTCATCCAGCGCATCAGACGCAGGCTGTAGTCCCAGCGCGAAGCCGCGCGCCGGTTGCCGTGGCCCTCGCCGCGGTAGAGCACCAGCCGGACCGGCG
Organism: Wenzhouxiangella sp.; assembly: GCA_048616735.1. Classification (GTDB taxonomy): domain Bacteria; phylum Pseudomonadota; class Gammaproteobacteria; order Xanthomonadales; family Wenzhouxiangellaceae; genus Wenzhouxiangella. The sequence goes on from JBMCIV010000160.1 coordinate 728, forward strand.
GCGGGTCGTCCTGGAGCACCAGATAGCGGTACAGGATGCGGGACTGGGTGGGGTCGACGCGCGGGTCGGCATCGCCGTGCAGGATCAGGATCGGGGTCTGCGCCCGCTCAGCGTAGTAGATCGGGCTGGCCTTGCGATACAGATCCCAGTCCTCCCAGGGCCAGGTGCGGTAGTGGAGCAGGTAGAGCTCCTGCGGGATATCGGAGGTTCCGAGCATGGCGATCTTGTCAGACAGCCCGACGTTCATCACCGCCGCGGCAAAACGATCCGAGTAATACGTAGCCGCCCAAGCCGAGGCGTAGCCGCCGTAGGAGCCGCCGGTGATGCCGACGCGGTCGCCGTCAACCAGCCCCTGCTCGATGAGGTAGTCGATACCGTCGACCAGGTCGCTGAACTCTTCCTTGGCCGGGCGGCCCTGGGAAGTCAGCGCAAATTCCACCCCGCGGCCGGTGCTGCCGCGATAGTTAGGGTAGAACATGAAATAGCCTTCGGCCGCGGCGTGCTGGGCCGGCAGGTTGTACGAGGTCAGCCAGCCGTTGGAATAATGCGCCTCCGGGCCGCCGTGCGCGGCCAGGATGAGCGGGTAGCGCTGCCCGTCCCGATAATCCAGCGGCCGGATCAGCAGCCCCTCGATCTCCAGACCGTCGGCGGCCGGGTAACGCACCACTTCCTGGCGCGCCAGGGCAACGTCTTCCAGCCAGGGGTTGCTGTCGGTCAGGCGCTCGGGCGCGCCGCTGGCGCTGGCGGCGGCATACACCTCGGCCGGATGCGCGGGCGTGTGGGCGCGCAGCGCCAGGCGCCCGCTCTCGGCCACCGACAGGGCATCGAAGATCAAGCCGTCTTCGGCAAACAGGGTCTGCTCGGCGCTACCGTCGACCGCGATCTGTCCGACGCGGGCCTCCACGCCTTCGTAGCTGATAAACAACACCCGCCCGGGGCCGTTCCAGTCCACGTGCCAGACGTGGCCTTCCAGCTCCGGCAGCAGGTTCAGCCACTCTCCGCCGTCGCGACCGGCCACCATCAGGCGACCCTCGCGGGTATCGTTGATGATGTCGGTGGCGATGAAAGCAAAATGCTCGCCGTCGGGGCTCCAGGCGCTCTGGCCGAGCTTGCCGGGGTTTTCGATCCGGCCCAGTTCCTCGCCGTCGGGTCGGATGATGCGGATGCGCGGAAACATCAGGGTGTCGTCGACCAGCTGGCGCGGCGTTACGACCACCGCCAGGCGATCGCCGGCCGGCGACCACTGCACCCGCTGGACCGAACCGTCGATCTCCACCGCTTTGGGCTCTCCGTCTTCGAGGTCAACGATCCACAGCTGCCGCGGCCGCCAGTCCTCCTCGAAAATGACCTGATCGAAGCCCTTGTCGCGCAGCGCCTGGGTTTCCTCGTCGAGCGGATCGCTGGCCACCAGGGCGACGCGCTCGCCGTCCGGCGACAGGCTGTAGCCGGCCACGCCGGTGCCGACCGAGACCAGGCGCTGCGCCTCGCCGCCGTCGACCGGGATGCGGTACAGCGCGGCGTGTTCATCCTCGCCGCGGGTGGCCACGAAGGTGATGTACGAGCCGTCCGGCATCCAGTCCAGCTGGCTGATATTGACTTGGCCGGTGATGAAACCGCGGCTGACGCCCGCGCCATCGATCAGGTGCAGCTCGGCCCAGGCCGGACCGTCTTCGTCACCGCCCGGGCGGCGCGGAACCGATTTGGTGTAGGCGATGTTTTGACCATCGGGGCTGATAGAGACCTGCCCGACCTGCACAAGCCGGGCGATCTGTTCCAGCGTCATTCCGTCATCGGCCAGCGCGGACAATGACGCCATCAAGCCCAGGGAAACCAGACATAACCACTTGCTTTTCAATCGCATGAGCGATACTCCTGAGAAAAAGTCTTACCTAAAGAAATGGTCAACACGATAGCAGATCAGGTCAGCACCTTGCCGGGATTAAGAATCCCGTCGGGGTCGAAAACCGCCTTGAGGCCGCGCAGCGCCTGGATTTCGGCCGCGCTGCGGCAGTAGTGCAGGTAGTCGCGCTTGAGCAGGCCGACGCCGTGCTCGGCCGAGATACTGCCGTCGTGCGAGCGGACCAGTTCGAATACGCGCGGGCTGAGCCCATCGCAGGCGGCGCGAAAAGCGGCCATGTCCATCGTCGGCGGGCGCAGGATGTTCATGTGCAGATTGCCGTCACCGATGTGGCCGAACCAGACTACCTCGAAATCCGGGTAGTGGCGTCCGATGAGTTCGTCCAGCGCGGCCAGAAACGCCGGCACTTTCGACACCCGCACCGACAGGTCGTTCTTGTAGGGCGTACGCGGCGTGATCGCCTCGCTGATGGCCTCGCGCCAGCGCCACAGTTCGGCAGCCTGGGCCGCGGACTGACTGAGCACGCCGTCGCTGACCCTGGCGTCTTCGACCAGCTGCTCAAAGACCGCCAGCGCATCGCTCTCGCGCTCGCCGTCCGGGTTGTCGAACTCCACCACGGCAAAATACGGCGCCTGCGGATCCAGCGGGAAGGCCTGGTCTGTGTGCGCGGCCACCTGCTCGACCGAGCGCCGGTCGAAAAACTCGAAGGCCGACAGCACCAGCGCCCGACGCACGGCGGCAAACGCCGGCATGACCGCCGCCAGATCAGCAAAGGCCAGCAGCAGCACCGACTGCGGCGGCGGCGGCCCGGTCAGGGCCAGCGTCGCCTGGGTGATGATGCCCAGCGCGCCCTCGCTGCCGATCATCAGCTGGCTCAGGTCGGGCCCGGCGTTGTTCTTGACCAGCCCGCGGTTGAGCCGCAGGATCTCGCCCCGCCCGTCGACGACCTCCAGCCCGCGCACCCACTGCCGGGTCATGCCGTAGCGCAGCACGCGAATGCCGCCAGCGTTGGTGGCGATGCTGCCGCCGACCTGGCTGGAACCGGCCGCCGCCCAGTCGACCGGATAGCACAGCCCGGCCTCGGCGGCCAGCCGCTGGACGTCCCCCACGCTCATCCCGGCCTGGGCGGTCAGGCTGGGCTCGACCGGATCGAGATCGACCAGGGCGCGCATCCGGTCCATCGAGACCACGACCTCGCCTTGTGCGGCCACCGCGCCGCCGGACAGCCCGGTGCGCCCACCGCTGGGCACCAGGCGCGAGCCGCTGGCGCGCGCCCAGTTCACCAGCGCGACCACATCGTCGACCGAGCGCGGAAAGACCACGCGCTCCGGCGCCGGCGTCCAGAATCGGGTCCAGTCCCGACCGTAATGGGTCAGACTGTCGCTATCGCTCAGCGTCTCAATCTCGGGAAATGCGCTCATGGGTTCAAGATACCGCTGCCGTGATCCTGCGACGTGATGCTGCGACGTTATGCTGCGAATTTATACTGCGATAATCACGGCCTGACGCGACAGGCCGGCCGAGCCCACAGGATAGTCCAATGACGACCAGATACCATTCTCTGGCGAAGAACAAGATTAAGTTTCTCATGCTCGAAGGCGTGCACGCGCGAGGGCTAGACGAGATTCGACGCCACGGCTACGAAAACATCGCCACCGAGGCCAAAGCGCCGCCCCCTGATCAGCTGGCCGAAATGATTGCGGACGTGCATTTTCTCGGCATTCGTTCACGCACCCGGCTGACCGCCGAATTGCTCGACCAGGCGCGCAAGCTCACGGCGATCGGCTGTTTCTGCATCGGCACCGACCAGGTCGATCTGGCCGAAGCGCGCAAGCGCGGCATCCCGGTTTTCAACGCGCCCTACGCCAACACGCGCTCGGTCGCCGAGCTGGTGCTGGCCGAGATCGTCATGCTGATGCGCGGCGTACCGGCACGCAACGCC
>JBMCIV010000161.1:0-4508 GCA_048616735.1 Wenzhouxiangella sp.
CACCGATCGGGCGCGGTGCCTGATCGGCAACGGCGTGGTGGTCTCTCCGCGCGCTTTGCTCGACGAGATCGAGGGCCTGGAAGCGCGCGGCATCCAGGTGCGCGACAAGCTCGGCATCTCGCCGGCCTGTCCGGTGATCCTGGGCTGTCACGAAGCGCTCGACCTTGCCCGCGAAAAAGCCCGCGGCCGGCGCGCGATCGGCACGACCGGGCGCGGCATTGGTCCGGCCTACGAAGACAAGGTCGCTCGCCACGGTCTGCGCCTTGCCGACCTGGCCGACCCGGCGCGCCTGGCCGATAAGCTTGAAGGTGTTCTGGACCTGTACAACTTCATCCTCCAGCAATACTTTCATCAGCCGGCGCTGGACGGTGGCGCCATCGCCGATGAGGCGACCCGTTTTGGCGCCGAGCTCAAACCGATGTTCGCCGACGTGACCGGCGAGCTGCACGATTACCGCCGCGCCGGCCAGGCCATCCTGTTCGAAGGTGCCCAGGGCAGCCTGCTCGATATCGACCACGGCACCTATCCGTTCGTGACCTCCTCGAACACCACCGTGGGTGGGGTGATGTGCGGCACCGGGGTCGGGCCGCACGACATCGATTACGTACTCGGCATCACCAAGGCCTATACCACCCGGGTCGGCGGCGGGCCGTTCCCGACCGAACTCGACGACGCCGACGGCCGCCGCATGGCCGAGCGCGGGGTCGAGTTCGGGGCGACCACCGGTCGGCCGCGCCGCTGCGGCTGGCTCGACGCCGTCGCCCTGCGCCGCATGGTGCGGGTCAACGGCGTGAGCGGTCTGTGCATTACCAAGCTCGACGTGCTCGACGGCTTCAGCGAGGTGCGCATCTGCACCGCCTACGACGGCGTCGACGGCTTTCCGGTCGGGGCCGAGGAGTGGGCGCGCGCCCAACCGGTCTACGAGACTGTGCCGGGCTGGGAAGGGACCACCCAGGGTCTGACCCAACTGGACGGACTGCCAAGCGGCGCGCGCGCCTACCTGGATCGGATCGAGGAGCTGGTCGAGGCGCCGGTGCACATGCTCTCGACCGGGCCTGAGCGCGACGCCAACGTCATCCTGCGCCATCCTTTTTCGATCTGAGGTCTCGATTCGGCCCGGCGCCTGCGGCAAAAGCGTTTATTCTTGATCCCCTGATCATTCCGGGCCGACCGCCGGCCGGTCCGGGAAGCCCGAACGTAAGCGGAAACAGGACCATGCTGGACCCACAGTTGCTGAGGAACGATCTCGAGCGCGTCACCGCCGCGCTGGCGCGGCGCGGTTACCACCTCGACATGGAGAGCTACGCGGCGCTGGAGGCGCGGCGCAAGTCCATCCAGGTGCACACCGAAGAGCTCCAGAACCTGCGCAACGTGCGCTCTAAATCGATTGGCCAGGCCAAGGCGCGCGGCGAGGACATCGAACCGCTGCTGGCCGAGGTGGCGCAGATCGGCGACGATCTTAAACAGGCGCGCCAGGAGCTGGACGGCGTGCGCGCCGAGCTTGAGCGGCTGCTGCTCGACATGCCCAACCTGCCGGCCGACGATCTGCCCGACGGGGCCGACGAGGACGATAACCGCGAAGTGCGGCGCTGGGGCGAGCCGCGGGCGTTCGATTTCGAACCCCGCGACCACGTCGAGCTGGGCAGCCTGCTCGACGGCGTCGACTTCGACGCCGCCGCGCGCCTGGCCGGCAGCCGCTTCGCGGTGCTGGGCGGCGGCGTCGCCCGTCTGCACCGCGCGCTGGCCCAGTTCATGCTCGATTTGCACACCCGCGAGCACGGCTATCGCGAGATGTACGTGCCCTACCTGGTGCTGGAGTCGGCCATGCGCGGCACCGGCCAGCTGCCCAAGTTCGCCGAGGATGCCTTTTGCTTTGACGGCGATCCCGCCCGTTACCTGATTCCCACCGCCGAGGTGCCGCTGACCAACCTGGTTGCCGACCAGATCCTCGAGGCCGACTGCCTGCCGCTGAAGCTGGTTGCCCACACGCCCTGTTTCCGGCGCGAGGCCGGCGCCTACGGCAAGGACACCCGCGGCATGATTCGCCAGCACCAGTTCGACAAGGTCGAGATGGTCCAGATCAGCACCCCGGCCGCCTCGGACGCCTGCCACGAGGCTCTGACCGGGCATGCCGAGGCGGTGCTGCAGGCGCTGGATCTGCCCTATCGGGTCATGCTGCTGTGCACCGGCGATACCGGTTTTTCGGCCGCCAGGACCTACGACCTGGAGGTCTGGCTGCCCGGGCAGCAGGCCTACCGCGAGATCTCTTCGTGCTCCACCTTTACCGATTTTCAGGCCCGCCGCATGCAGGCGCGCTGGCGCAACCCCGACAGCGGCAAGCCGGAGTTGGTCCATACCATCAACGGCTCCGGCCTGGCGGTTGGGCGGACCCTGGTCGCGGTGCTGGAAAACGGTCAGCAGCGCGATGGCTCGGTGCGCGTACCCGAGGTTTTGCGGCCGTGGATGGGCGGGCTCGAGACCCTGCAGCCGGAGTCGGCCTGATGGCGTTTCAAGCCACAGCGGCGAGCCGGCCGACGGAGTCCGGGTGGTGAGCGCAGCACAAACCATCCACAACTTTTCCGCCGGCCCGGCGGCCTTGCCGGGACCGGTGCGCGAGCGCCTGACCCAAGCCCTGGCGCCGCGTCCGGACGGTCAGCCCTCGGTGGCCGAGATCAGCCATCGCGGCAAACGCTTTCTGGCCATCGCCGAAGAGCTGGAAGCCAGATTGCGGGAGCTGATGGGCGTTGGCGACGACCACGCCGTTTTGCTGCTCCAGGGCGGGGCCAACCTGCAGTTCGCCTGGCTGCCTATGAACCTGGCCCGCGCGCGCCCGCCGGCTTATCTGATCAGCGGGCACTGGGGCCAGAAAGCGCTGGCCGAGGCGCGCAGGCTGGGCCCGGCCGTGGTCGTGGGCAGCAGCGAGGACCAGGGCTTTGTGGATTTGCCCGAGATGGGGCATCTGCCGGCCGATTGCGCTTATTTGCACTACACCGGCAACGAGACCATCCACGGTCTGCAGTTTGCCTCCCCACCGGCGGTCGCCGTGCCGCTGGCGGCCGATCTGTCCTCGGAGTTCCTCTCGCGCCCTTATGCCTACGCCGATCTGGGCCTGGCCTACGCCGGGGCGCAGAAAAACCTGGGCATTGCCGGGCTGACGGTGGTCCTGGTCCGGCGCGACCTTCTCGACCGCATACCCGACGATCTGCCGCGCTTTCTGGACTATCGGACCTGGGTCGAGAGCGGCTCGATGTACAACACCCCGGCGACCCTGGCCTGGTACGTCGCCCTGGAAACCCTGCGCTGGATCGAGCAGCAGGGCGGTCTTGCCGGCATGGCTGCGCGCAACCAGGCCAAGGCGGCGGCGCTGTACGCGGCCATCGACGCCAGCGATTTCTACACCAACCCGGTCGCAGCGCACGCCCGGTCGCTCATGAACATCCCGTTCTGGACCGCCGACGAGGCCCTGGTGGCGGCCTTCGTCGAGGAGGCCGAACAGGCCGGCCTGCCGGGGCTGAAAGGACACCGTGCGCTCGGAGGGCTGCGCGCCAGCCTGTACAATGCGCTGGAGATGGACGCCGTTCTTGCCCTGGTCGACTTCATGCAGGATTTCGAGCAACGCCGTGGCTGAAAAAACGCTCAACCTGGAGGACGTGCGCGAGCGCATCGACGCGCTTGATCGCCAGATTCAGGGCCTGATCGCCGAACGCGCCGGTCTGGCCCAGGACGTGCGTCGGGTCAAGGGCGATCTGGCCGGGCCGGCCGCCTATTACCGGCCCGACCGCGAGGCCCAGGTACTGCGCCGGGTCATCGAGCGCAACCACGGTCCCTTGAGCGATACCGTCATGCTGCGCCTGTTTCGCGAGATCATGTCGGCCTGCCTGGCCCAGCAGGAGCCGCTGCGGGTCGCCTATCTCGGGCCGGAAGGTACTTTCACCCAGCAGGCCGTCTATCGCCAGTTCGGCCACTCGGTCAACGCCATCGCCCAGCCCAGCATCGAGGACGTGTTTTTGCAGGTCCAGGCCGGAGAGGTCGATTTCGGCGTGGTCCCGGTGGAAAACTCCTCGCAGGGGATCGTCTCGCACACCCTGGACATGTTCCTGCATTCCGAGATCAAGATCACCGCCGAGGTCGAACTGCGCATCCACCAGCACTTGCTCACCCGCGCCCGCCAGCTGGCCGAGATCGAGCGCGTCTATGCCCACAGCCAGTCGCTGTCGCAGTGCAAGCACTGGCTGGCTGCGCATTTGCCCGAGGCTGAACTCATCGCCCTGTCGAGCAATGCCGAAGCCGCGCGCCGGGTGCGAACCCAGCCCGATGCGGCCGCCATCGCCGGCCGCCACGCCGCCGAGGTCTACGGGTTGCCGATTCTGTTCGGCAATATTGAGGACCACGTCGACAACACGACTCGCTTTCTGGTGCTTGGCAGCGACCTGCTGCCGGCCTCGGGCGAGGACAAGACCACCCTGCTGGTGGCCGGTAGCGACGGGCCGGGCGCGCTTTTCAGACTG
>JBMCIV010000162.1:0-4490 GCA_048616735.1 Wenzhouxiangella sp.
GGCCGTTAATGAAGCTTCGATAGCAGTAGACCACCTCGGCCATGAGCGCGTCGCGGTCGCCGTCCGGCGGCGGTCGCTTGACCACGAAACCGCCCTTGGCGCCAACCGGCACGATCATGGTGTTCTTGACGCTCTGGGCGCGCATCAAGCCAAGCACCTCGGTGCGGAAATCGGCCAGCCGGTCCGACCAGCGCAGGCCACCGCGGGCGACGCTGCCGCCTCGCAGGTGGATGCCCTCGGTGCGCGGCGAGTAGACCCAGACCTCGCGGTCCGGGCGCGGACGCGGCAGATCGGGCACCCGGGTCGAATCGAGTTTGAAGGCGACGTAATCGCGCGGCTCGCCGCGACGGTCGTGCTGGAAGTAACCGGTGCGCAGGATGGCCCGCACCAGGTCGCAGAAGGCGCGCAGAATCCGGTCCTGGTCGGCCGAGGCTACGCTGTCGAGCGCGCGCAGGATGGTCTTGCGCACCACCCGCCAGGTGGCCTTTTCGGGCTCGGCGTCGCGCGTGCGGCCCACCTCTTCGAGATACTCGGCCAGCACCGGGTCGTCGAAGCCGTCGGCGAGCTTGCGGCAGTCGTCCTCCAGCCCGCGCCGGGCCGTGCTTCGCTAGGCCCGGCCCTCGTCGAGCCGGGCCGGGTCCAGGCGCCGCTCGAAATATTCCACCAAAAGTCGTGCGACCAGCGGCCAGGAAGCCAGGGTCTGCTCCATGTAGGCCTGGGAGAAGGGAATGCCGGTCTGCAGCAGGTATTTAGCCAGGGCGCGCAGCAGGCTGGCCTGGCGCCAGTCCAGACAGGCCAGCAGGACCAGCCGATTGAAGCCGTCGTTTTCGCACCGACCCCGCCAGATCTGCTCGAAGGCGGCCTGGAAGTTGTCGCGCACGGCGGCCAGGTTGATCTCCTGGCTGCCGGCCGGATGCATGTCGAAATCCTGGATCCACAGGCGATGGCCGGTGGCCAGCTTGAGCTGGTAGGGTCGCTCGGAAACGATCCGCAGGCCCAGGTTTTCCAGCATCGGCAGGACTTCGCTCAGCGGGATCGGCTGGTCGTGCTTGAACAGCTTGAAACGCAGCGCGTTGTCGGCGCCCCGGGCGCTGCGGTTGTTGTTGCGCTTGTCGCTGCGGTTGTCGCTGCGGTTGTCGCTGCGGTTGCGTGGCCGATACAGGCTCATGCGCAGGTCGTCCAGATCGCGCAGGCTAGCGGCGTGAACCACATCGTAGCTGGCCACGTGCGGTGAGACTTCTTCGGTATAAGAGGCCGGAAACGCCTCGCCGAAGCGACGGGCCAGCTCAAGGCCCTGCTCTTCGCCGTGCTCGCGCACCAAAAGCTCGGTCAACTCGTCGGACCAGGAGCGGATGGCCTGCTTGATGCGCTGCTCGATGGCGGCCAGGTCGAACTCGATCGGCCCGCTGGCGCGCGGCCGCACGATGACGTTGACGCGGGCGAGCTTGGACTCGCCGACCTGGACGGTAAAGTCCAGCCGTTCGCCCTTGAGCGATCGCTTGAGGATGGCCTGGATCTTTTCGCGGTTTTCGGTATTGAAGCGATCACGCGGAATGAACACCAGGCACGAGAAGAATCGCCCGAAGCGCTCGCGGCGGATGAACAGGCGCGTCTGGCTGCGCTCCTGCAGATCCAGAATGCCGGTGCCCAGGTCCAGCAGCTCCTCGGCGCTGGCCTGGAACAGCTCGTCGCGCGGCAGGGTTTCCAGGATATGGAGCAGGGCCTTGCCGGCGTGGCTGTTGGCGCGCAGCCCCGAGGCCTGCATGACCTCTTCGACCTTGCTCCTGACCAGCGGCGTGTCGTGGCAGCGGCGGATGTAGGCACCCGAGGTGAAAAGGCCGATCAGGCGCTTTTCGCCGATGACCTCGCCGTCCTCGTTGAAATCCAGCACCGAGATGTAGTCCATGTAGCCGCCGCGATGGACGGTGGACTTGGCGTTGGTCTTGGTGATGATGATGGGGTTGTCGACGCTCTGGCGGTCGGCGCCGCGCGAGAGCTCGCGCAGCGGTCGGGTCGGCGCCGCGCGGTGGTCGGGATGCATGATGCCCAGCCCGGTTTCAGGCAGCGCCCGCAGCACGCGCTCACCGTCGCGCTGCTCGATGCGGTATTCGCGGTAGCCGAGAAAGGTGAAATGATCGTCGGCCAGCCAGGTGAAGAAATCGCGGGCTTCGCTGCAGGTGATCTGGCCCAGCCGCTCGCGCTCACCGCCGAATTCGCTGGCAATGACGCGCGCTTGTTCGCGCATGGCCGGCCAGTCGGTCACCGCCCGGCGCACGTCGGCCAGGCCGTCGGCCACGCTGCGCTCGATGTCGGACAAGGTTTCGGGATAGGCCTGGCGATCGATCTGCACGTGCATCAGCGACTCGCCGTCGATGTCGGCTTCCGCCTCCAGGTCGAGCCAGTGCCCGCCCTGGTCGCGCCGGATCTTGAGCACCGGGTGGATGATCAGCTGGGCCGATATGCCAAGCCGGGTCAGGGCCAGGACGACCGAGTCGACCAAAAACGGCATGTCGTCGTTGATGATTTCGACGACCGTGTGGGGGCTGTCCCAGCCCTCGCGTTCGCGCTCGGGGTTGTAGACCCGGAGTTTCGGCTCGCCGGGCCGGCGTTGGCGAGCAAAATCACGCATGCCGCGCGCCATGGCCGCCAGATCTTCGATGCGCGCTTCGGCCAGCTCGGCCGGCGGCACGCGCTGCAGAAACGCGCGGGCAAAGTCGGCCTCGCCCTGGCTGCCTCCGCGTTCGGTGATTTCACGACCTACGGCGTCAAGCCGCTTGCGCTTGACCGCTTCTTCCGATGCACTCATGCCCAGCCCCGACTCTGGATCCTGCTTGTTGTGGTTTTGTAGACGACCGATCCTCTCCTCCGACCGTCTGCGTCGCTTCGTTTTTCTCTAGCGCAGACCCGTCTCGCTGCGGGCGATGACCATGCGCTGAATCTCGCTGGTGCCTTCATAGATTTCCGTGATCTTGGCGTCACGGAAATAGCGCTCGACCGGCATTTCCTTACTGTAGCCCATCCCGCCGTGCAGCTGCACCGCCTGGTGGGCGATCCACATCGCCGCCTCGGAAGCAAACAGCTTGGCCATGGAGCCGTCGACGGTAAAACGCGCCCCGCTGGTGGCCGCCTGCTGCTTGGCCCAGGCGGCGTGCAGGGTCAGTAAGCGCGCGGCTTCGAGCTTGGTCTTCATGTCGGCCAGCTTCTGCTGAATCATCTGGAAGGTGCCGATTTCGGCGCCGAAGGCCTTGCGCTCGCGCGCGTAGGTCAGCGAAGCATCGTAGGCGGCCTGGGCAATGCCCACGGCCTGGGCGGCGATGCCGATGCGCCCGGCATCGAGCACGCCCATGGCGATCTTGAAGCCCTGGCCCTCCTCGCCCAGGCGGTGCTCGACCGGGCAGCGATAGTCGGCCAGCTCGATCTCGCAGGTCGCCGAGGCGCGGATACCGAGCTTGGGCTCGGTCTTGCCGCGGCTGAAGCCGGGCTGCTCGGTATCGATGATGAACGCGCTGATGCCCTTGGCCCCGGCCTCGGGGTTCGTCGAGGCGAACAAAACCAGGTAGCGCGCGTACGGGCCGGAGGTGATCCACGACTTGCGCGCGTTGATCAGGTAATGGCTGCCGTCTTCGGACAACACGGCGCGCGACTTCATGGTCGAGGCATCGGAGCCCGACTGCGGCTCGGTCAATGCGTAGGCGCCGATCTCTTCGCCCGAGGCGATGGCGCGCACAAAGCGCTGCTTCTGGTCTTCGCTGCCGTGCTTGAGAATACCGTTGCAAAACAGGGAATTGTTGACCGACATGATGGTCCCGTGCGAGGCATCGGCGGCGCTGACCTCGATCATCGCCAGCACGTAGCCTATGGTGTCCAGGCCGGCGCCACCGTAGCTGTCGGGCACCTCGATGCCCATCAGGCCCAGCTCGCCCATCTTGCGGATATTGTCCAGCGGGAACTCGGCCGAGGCATCGAAAGCGGCCGCGGTCGGAGCGATCTCGTTGACGGCAAAATCGCGCGCCGCCGCCTGAATCATCTGCTGTTCTTCGGTCAGTTGAAAGTCCATGCCTGCTCGCTATCGCTAAAGAGCTCGATTATAACGTTTCACCGCCGCCGGTCCGTGTACGCGCCGCCGCCGAACATGAACAGCGCCGACCCCGGCGTTAACGTCCTGCAAGGTAGTCGAAGCGCCGGCTTGACATCGCCTTCCACCGGCGTAAACTGAAGATTCCGGACTGGGGTTCCCCCCTTCCCCTCCGGAACCGTGGCCGAGGTTTCCCCTTGCCTCGGCCACACCTTTTCGAGGAAAGGCGGCCGTATCCAGCGGTCGCCTTTTTCGTGATCGAAACTCGAACAACTGATGACAAAGTCGCGCCGATTGCTTATAATGCGCGGCTTGCTGAATCGACTTCAGCGCATCGCGACACTGCCCGTCCGGGCAGCACCTGTGCCCAGGTGGCGGAATTGGTAGACGCGCTAGCTTCAGGTGCTAGTATTCG
>JBMCIV010000163.1:0-4474 GCA_048616735.1 Wenzhouxiangella sp.
GATGTGCTCATCGACCAGCGCGGCGTGGTGGTGCGCGATACCGGCTGCGGCATGGGCGAGGCCGACCTGGAGCACATGTTCGAGCCTTTTTATCGCGGCCACGACCGCAGCAACGAAGGCTACGGCCTCGGCCTGGCGATCGTGCGGCGCCTGTGTAAGCGTTTCGGCTGGGATCTGTCGGCCGAGAGCGAGTTGGGCGTGGGCACCGAAATCCGCATTGATTTTCCGCGCGCGCGCTTCCGTCCTTTCGGTGAGCGGAAAGACTGAGCGCGCGTGACCGGATGTCCGGGTAGCCGGTGGATTATCATGACGGGCGGTCTCACCCGGTCGTCGATCATCAGCTCGTGAATGCCGCAAGCGCCCGCGCCGGCGCCAACATCGCCCTGGTCAAGTACTGGGGCAAGAGGGATCCAACGCTCAACCTGCCGGCGACGGGCTCGCTGTCGATCACTCTGGCCGAGCTCGAAACCCGGACCCGGATCGAGATCGATCGGGCGCTGGATGTCGATACCTTCGAGCTCGACGGCCGCGCCCGCGAGGCCTCGGCGGTCACGGCCGTTCTCGACCTGCTGCGGCCGGCCGACGCGCCGCGCTGCCGGGTCGTCAGCTGCAACAATTTTCCCACCGGCGCGGGACTGGCCTCGTCGGCGTCCGGGCACGCTGCGCTGGTCGTGGCGGCCGCGGCCATCTTCCGGCCGGATCTCGACCGCCAGGCGCTCGCGGCCATTGCCCGTCGCGGTTCCGGGTCTGCGGCGCGCTCGCTGTTCGGCGGGTTTTGCCAGCTGCACGCCGGCACGGCCGCCGACGGCAGCGATTGTTGGGCCGAGGGCATCGAGGATGCCGAGGGCTGGCCGCTGGAGGTGGTCGTGGCCATCACCGATGCTGGCCCCAAGGCGGTGTCCTCGCGCGAGGGCATGACCCGGACCATGGCGACCTCGCCGTACTACCCGGCCTGGGTGGCGTCGGTGCCTGCCGACCTGGCGCGCGCGCGCAGGGCCGTGGTCGAGCGGGACTTTGATGAACTGGCCGCGGTGAGCGAATACAGCGCGCTTAAAATGCACGCCTCGGCGCTGGCCGCGCAGCCGGGCCTGCTGTACTGGAATGCCGCCACCATGGCCTGCCTGGACCGGATTCGCCGGCTGCGCGAACAAGGCGTCGGCACGTTCTTCACCGTCGATGCCGGCCCCCAGGTCAAGGCGATCTGCCGGCCGGGCGAGGGCGATCGGGTGGCGGCTTCGCTGGCTCGGCTTGCCGGCGTCGAGCAGGTGCTGCGCTCGGGGCTCGGGCCGGGCGCGCGTTTGCTCGAGCCATGACGACGGTCACGGCCTCGGCGCCGGGCAAGGCGGTGCTGCTCGGCGAGTACGCCGTGCTTGAAGGCTCACCGGCGCTGGTCATGGCCATCGAGCGCAGGGCCCGGGTTCGGATCGAGCCCTGCCCGAGCGGCGGCAGCCGGGTCGAGGTGCCGCAGCTGGGCCCAGCGCCGGTCGAGTATCGGCTGGCCTGGGACGGCAGGATCGCCTGGTTCGGCCCGGCGGCGGATCAGCCGGCATTTCAGCGCGCCCGCGTGGTGCTGGAATGGCTGGTCGCGCGCTATCCGGATCAGTTTCCGGCCGGCCGCGGCCTGCGGATTCGCATCGCCACCGATGAGCTTTACCAGGCCGCAGCGACCGGTCCGACCAAGCTGGGCCTGGGTTCCAGCGCGGCCATGACGGTGGCGCTGGCCGGCGCCATGGAGGCGCTGGCCGAGCCAGCACCGAGCGGGCAGCTGGTCGCGCGCCTGGAAAACGCGCTGCTGGCGCCTTACCGGGCCGGGCAGGACGGCCGCGGCAGCGGGATCGACCTGGCCGCCAGCCTCCACGGCGGGGTCTGCCGTTACCAGCTCGCGCCCGACGGCGCGCGCGCCGTGCCCGTGGCCTGGCCTGGGGCACTGAAACTCGCCTTCGTGTGGACCGGCCAGGCGGCGTCGACGCCAGATTTCCTCGATCACTACCCGCGCTGGCGGGCGTCCTCGCCTGGCGCGGCGATGCAGGCGCAGCAGGCCCTTGACGACGCTTGTCGAGCGGGGTTGGAAAGCCTGGAGCGCGACGATGCGCTCGGTCTTATGACCTGCATCAATAACTATGGACGCCTGATGGGTAAAATTGGCGACCTGGCGGGTTTGCCCGTGGTCAGCGAAGCGCTGCGCCACATTGCCGAAATCGCCTCAGCGCACGGCCTGGCCTGCAAGCCCTGCGGTGCCGGTGGCGGTGATCTGGCGATGCTGGCCGGCACCGATGAGGAGGCGCTGGACCGGGCCTGCCGGATGCTTGCCTCCCGCGGATGGCCGCGGCTCGGGCTGAACGTCGCGCCCAAGGGGCTGCAGGTCGAGACCGGGCCCGGATGATCGGAAATCTTAAACAGAGTCTGCACGCATGGAAAAATCCAGGATTCCGCAGTTCTACAAGATGTCGGTGCCCGAGCGGGTGCGCACGGTCCGTGAGCGCGGCCTGATCGGCGCCGACGACTACCAGAACCTGCAGTCGGGGCGCCACACCCTGTCGGTGGATCTCGCCGACAAGATGATCGAAAACGTGATCGGAGTGATGGGCCTGCCGGTCGGGCTGGGCCTGAACTTTTTGATCAACAACAAGGACTACGTGGTTCCGCTGGTGGTCGAGGAACCCTCGATCGTGGCGGCCCTGAGCTCTGCGGCCAAGCTGGCGCGCGAAGGCGGCGGCTTCGAGGTCGACAGCGACGAACCCATGCTGATCGGGCAGGTCCAGATCGTCGATGTGGCCAACCCGTCCCGGGCCAAGGCCGCCCTGCTGCAGCGCAAGCACGAAATCCTCAACCTGGCCAACAGCCTGCATCCGAAGATGGTTGCGCGCGGCGGCGGTGCCCGCGATCTCGAGGTGTTCGTCCACCCCTCCGACGGGCCCGGCGGCGACATGGTGGTGCTGCATCTGCTGGTCGACACGCGCGACGCCATGGGGGCCAACCTGGTCAACACGATGTGCGAAGGCGTGGCTTCGCTGGTCGAGGCCATCAGCGAAGGCCGGGTCTTTCTGCGCATTCTGTCCAACCTGGCCGACCGGGCGCTCGTCCGGGCACGGGTCAGAATCCCGGTAGCGGCGCTGACCGGCAAGGGTTTCGACGGCGAGCAGGTGCGCGACGGCATCATCGTGGCCAACGACTTTGCCCGCGTCGATCCCTACCGGGCCGCGACCCACAACAAGGGCATCATGAACGGCATCGACGCCGTCGCCCTGGCGACCGGCAACGACTGGCGCGCGCTCGAGGCCGGCGCCCACGCCTATGCCGCCCGCGGCGGGCGCTACACCGCGCTGACGCGCTGGCACAAGGCCGATAACGGCGATCTGCTCGGCGAGCTGGAGCTGCCGATCAAGGTCGGCACCGTGGGCGGGCCGCTGCAGACCAATCCGACGGTGGCGCTCAACCTGCGCATGCTCAGCGTCGACAGCGCCCGCGAACTGGCCGAGGTGATGGGCGCCGTGGGCCTGGCCCAGACCTTTTCGGCGCTGCGCGCGCTGGTCACCGAAGGCATCCAGCAGGGCCACATGACGCTGCACGCGCGCAGCGTGGCGACCGCGGCCGGAACGCCGCCGGAGCTTTTCGATACGGTCGTCGAGCGCTTGATCGCCTCGGGCGAAATCAAGATCTGGAAGGCCGAAGAGATCATCCGCAGCGTTCGCCTGCAGGCCGAGCCGACCGCCGGTCAACGCGATGAAGAGGTGCTTGAAGGCGAGACCCTGGGGGCCGGCCACGGCAAGATCATCCTGCTCGGCGAGCACTCGGTGGTCTACGGCCGCCGCGCGATCGCGGCCCCGATACCGCTTGCCATCCAGGCCCGGATCGAAGACACGCGCGAGGGCATCGACCTGATCATCCCGCGCTGGAGCATCGAGCAGCGCCTGGACTTCAGCGCCAAACGCCCGCCGTCGTTTACCCGCTCGCTGGCCCGGGTCCTCGAGGCGCTAGGCCTGAGCGGACGCGGCATGCGCATCGAGGTGTTTCCCAGCGTGCCCAGGGCCATGGGCCTGGGCGGGTCGGCGGCGTTGGCCGTGGCGGTGCTGCGGGCGCTGGACGCGCATTTCAGCCTCGGTCTGAGCGACGAGCGCGTCAACCAGCTGGCCTTCGAATGCGAAAAAGTGGCCCACGGCACGCCGTCCGGGCTCGACAATACCCTGGCCACTTACGGCCAGTTCATGCTTTATCGCTCCGGCGCCCAGCTCGAGCGCCAGGTCATCGAGGTCGCCGAGCCGCTGTCCATGGTCATCGCCATGAGCGGGGTGGAGAGCCTGACCGCGCGCACCGTGGCCCGGGTGCGCGAGGCCTGGCAGCGCAACCCCGGCCTGTACGAGCGCATCTTCGATGAGATTGACAGCCTGGTCGAGGTCGGCCTGGATGCCCTGGGCAAGCGCGACTACGAGACCCTGGGCGAGACCATGAACATCAATCAGGGCCTGCTCAACGC